>JAFQAG010000095.1 GCA_017416985.1 Clostridia bacterium | reverse complement strand
TTTATCAGCACACAAAGAAGTAACTCTTACTATGCTGGTTTCGCAAAGCTATAAAGGAATGAAAATTTCAGAGGTTTATCCATCTCTTCGTGGAGTTTGTGATGTTGTATGCGAAGAATTAGATGCCGATAAGGCTGCAGAAAACTGCGATGTTGTATTTACTGCACTACCCCATGGTGCATCTAAAGAGGTTATTCCCTCTTTATATGAAAAAGGACTTAAGGTTATAGACCTTTCGGGCGATTTTCGTTATAACGACAAAGAGGTTTATGCCGCTTGGTACGGTCAGGAGCACAGCAGCCCTGAACTTTTAGATGTTTCTGTTTATGGTCTGCCTGAGCTTCACCGTGAAGAGATTAAAAAGACTACTTTAATCGGTAACCCCGGTTGCTATACAACCTGCTCTATTATGGGATTAGCACCGCTTTTAGCAAATAAAGCAATCGAAACAAAAAACATTATAATTGATGCAAAATCTGGTGTATCTGGTGCCGGTCGCAGTCTTAGCATTGATAATCATTTTTGCGAATGCACTGAAAGCTTAAAGGCATATAAAGTTGCAACACATCGCCACACATCTGAAATTGAACAGGAGCTATCATTAGTTGCAGGCGAAGATATTACTCTTTCGTTTACTCCGCATCTTATTCCGATGAAACGTGGTATTTTGGCAACAATTTATGCAAATCTTAAAAAGCCATACACTAAAGATGAACTTATTAAAATGGTTAAAGATTTTTATAAAGATGAATATTTTGTTCGTGTTTATGATTCGGGACTTCCTGAAACAAACCACGTAGCAGGCTCTAACTTCATTGACATTGGTCTTGAGGTTGATACTCGTTTAAATCGTGTTATAATCATTTCTGCAATTGATAATCTTATTAAGGGTGCAGCAGGTCAGGCTGTACAGAATATGAATCTTTTGTTTGGATTTGATGAAACAGAAGGTCTTAAAAATGCTGGACTTTATCTTTAAGGAGTGAATTTTATGCAAACGATGAATCATTTAATAGAACGTGCCGGTATATTAATTGAGGCACTTCCGTACATACAAAAGCTTTACAACAAAACTGTTGTTGTAAAATACGGCGGAAACGCAATGATTAACGAGGATTTAAAAAATTCGGTTATAGAAGACGTTACTCTGCTTAAATATGTTGGCATGCATCCGGTAATCGTTCATGGCGGTGGTCCTGATATTACTGCTGCTTTAAAAACTTATAATGTAGAAAGCCATTTTGTTAACGGACTTCGTGTTACAGATGCCGATACTATGAGAATAGCACAGATGGTTTTGGTAGGAAAAACAAACAAAGAGATAGTTTCTTTAGTAAATAAAAAAGGCGGTAAAGCTATCGGTCTTTGCGGTATTGATGGTGGTATGATTCAGTGTGAGCCTCTTCGTGAAGATGCCGAGGGTAACCCAATTGATGTTGGTTTTGTAGGCAAAATTACAGGTATTAATACAAAAATGCTTAAGACTTTAGCGAGCGATGAATACATTCCTGTTATCGCTCCTATCGGTACGGATAAAGACGGTCAGAGCTATAACATAAATGCCGATACCGTTGCAAGTGCCGTTGCAACTGCAATCCAGGCAGAAAAACTTATTTATCTTACTGATGTTGAAGGTGTTAAAGATAACGACGGCAATATCATTTACGAAATTACAACCGACGATACTTTAAAACTTATAGAAGACGGAACAATAAGCGGTGGAATGATTCCTAAAGTTACTGCTTGCTCTGATGCGGTAAAAAAAGGCGTTAATCGTGTGCATATAATTGACGGTAGAATACTCCACTCTATTCTGCTTGAAATCTTTACCGATACAGGTATTGGTACAATGTTTAAGCTACCTGAGAACAAATAATAAAACAATCAACTGCCACTAAAATATAGCGGCAGTTTTTTATATGTTAAAATCTTTAAAAACTTGTCTATTTACTTGACAAAATGGTAAAAATATACTAACATAATCATATAGTTTGTTATATTTAATTGAACTAAAAAAAGAAAGGAATCTGATATGTTACAGCTTAAAAATATCGCCTGTTCTATACCCGATGGCGATGAAATTATAAAAGGTATCGACCTTACTTTAGATGAAGGAAAGCTGATTGTTGTAACCGGGCCAAATGGCGGTGGAAAAACGTCATTGGCAAAGCTGATTGCAGGAATTGAAAATATTTCTTCAGGAAGTATTATTTTTGACGGCGAAGACATTACAAATCTAGATATTACCGAGCGCGCTAAATGCGGAATTGCTTTTGCATTTCAGCAACCTGTACGTTTTAAAGGCTTAACAGTGCGTGACCTTTTAGAGCTTGCGTCTGACGAGCCACTATCTCATACCGAGGCATGTAATCTGCTCGGAAGAGTTGGTCTTTGCGCTAATAACTATTTAAATCGTGAGCTTAATGCAAGCCTGTCCGGTGGCGAAATAAAGCGTATAGAAATTGCATCCGTTCTTGCAAGAAAGGCTAAACTTTCAATCTTTGACGAGCCTGAAGCAGGCATTGACCTTTGGAGCTTTTCAAAGCTTGTTGAAACGTTTGAGGATTTACGCAAACAACAAAGCGGAACGTTGCTAGTAATATCTCATCAGGAACGAATTTTAAGCATTGCTGACCAGATTGTAGTTATCGCAGATGGAAAAGTTCGTTCAGCAGGTCCTCGTGATAAAATTTTACCATCACTTTTAAGAGATGAAATGTTTAAGTTTTGCCCTATGGGAAAGGAGGAAAGCAAATGAATGATATGACAAAACAGTTGCTTTCAATGATTTCCGACTTTGATGAAAAATTTGAGGGTGCATTTAATATTCGTGAAGATTCAAGCTGTGCAGGTCGTCAGTCAAGCGCAAATATTAAAATTACAGACAAAAAAGATCTGCCAGGAATTGAAATACACATAAAACCAGGCACAAAGGGTGAAAAAGTTTATATTCCTGCCTGCGTAACTCACAGTGATGTTAACGACTTGGTATACAACGACTTTTTCGTTGGCGAAGATGCAGATGTTGTTATTATTGCAGGTTGCGGTGTTCACTCAGACTCTCATGCTGAAGCTCGCCATAACGGCATTCATCGCTTTTTCTTAGAAAAGAATGCCAAGGTTTTATATGAAGAAAAGCATATAGGCACAGGAGATGGAAAAGGCGAAAAAAATATTGACCCTGTAACAGATATTTTTCTTGCCGAAGATGCTGTTATGGAAATGGATACAGTGCAGTTAGGCGGAGTTGATAAAAGCTTGCGCAAGACATCTGCTAAGCTCGGTGCACGTGCTAAATTAATTGTTCGTGAGCGTATTATGACAGATGGCAAAGAATATGCAAAAACTGATTTTGATGTTTCGATGGATGGCGAGGATTCGTCTGTTGACCTTATTTCACGTTCTGTTGCTAAAGGTCATTCGTATCAGGAATTTCTATCTACCCTAAATGGCAAAAATCGTTGCTCAGGTCATTCTGAATGCGATGCAATTTTGGTTGATAACGGAACAGTTAATGCTGCCCCTGCCTTAGAAGCATCACACGTTGATGCGGCCTTAATTCACGAGGCGGCAATTGGTAAAATTGCAGGTGAACAAATTTTAAAATTGCGCTCTTTAGGATTAACTGAAGAA
>JAFQAG010000094.1 GCA_017416985.1 Clostridia bacterium | reverse complement strand
CAATATTTATCGTATATATGCAAGCATCAAAATATTAAAAAAATATTACATTTAATTAAAATAAGCTAAGCAATTTTGCTATATTTGTGGTCAAAAAACAAATTAAAAGTCCTGAAAGCGTAGGAATTATAAAAGCTAAGGCAGTCCACTTTATACTTTTCGTTTCTTTTTTTATTGTCATTAAGGTCGTTGCACAGGGAAAATGCATAAGCATAAAAAGGATTACATTTATACTTGTTAATAGTGTCCAGCCATTATCTGCAAAAAGCGTTCTTATTACTTCTGCTCCTGCTGCATCAGAAAGCACATTTTGTGCTGAATAGCTCATAATCATAAGCGGTACAACTATTTCGTTTGCAGGTATGCCTAATATAAATGAAAGAAGAATATATCCGTCAAAGCCAAAAAATTCAGCAAATGGATTCAAAAAGGCTGCGGTATGATTTAAAATGCTCATTCCACCAATATTTACATTCGCCAAAAACCATATTATGATTCCTGCAGGTGCTGCCGCTATAACCGCACGCCCCAAAACAAACAAGGTTCTGTCAAGTATCGAACGCACGACAACATCAGCAATTTTTGGTTTTCTATATGGAGGTAGCTCAAGTATAAAATGTGACGGCATCCCTTTTAAAATAGTCATACTTAAAACTTTTGATGTTAAAAGCGTCATTATAATTCCCAAAACAATTGTAGCCAGCACTACCGCAGCAGATATGAACGAATTTACAAACGGCATTGCTCCTGCTCCGATAAATGCCGATGAAATAAGAATGATAGCCGAAAATCTGCCGTTACACGGAACGAAATTATTTGTTAGTATTGCAATTATTCGCTCTCTGGGTGAATCAATTATTTTGCAACCTGTAACTCCTACTGCATTGCAGCCAAATCCCATACAGGTTGTTAGTGCCTGTTTGCCGTGTGCGCAGGCACGATGAAAACTTTTGTCTAAATTAAAAGCTATTCTCGGAAGAAAACCGACATCCTCTAACAGCGTAAAAAGCGGAAAAAATATTGCCATTGGTGGAAGCATAACCGACACCACCCACGTTAATGTGCGATACATTCCGTCTATAAAAATATCTTTTATCCACCAGGGTGTGTTTAAGTGTTCAAAGCCTTTTATAATAATTTTTTCAAGCTCAAAAAATGCGGCAGAAAGCATTTTTGACGGATAGTTTGCGCCTACTATTGTTATCCATAAGATTATTGCTAAAAACATCAGCATTATTGGTATACCGAATTTTTTAGATGTTATAACCTCATCAATTTTTCGGTCACGGCTGTTAGGATTTTCGTATTCAAAGCTGATGCATTTTTCTGCAATGTCACGAGCCATTTTATTGTGCTTTTCAATGGTTGTTTTATTTTTTTCTGTACTTGGCATATCTGAAGAATTTACGCACTGTCTTGCGCAAACCATATAAGAAACCGTATCAAGCAGTTTTTTAATTCCCTCACCGGTTTTAGCACTTGTTGCAACAACAGGAATACCTAGCATTTCGCTTATTTTATCTATATCGATATGTATTCCTTTGTTGCGCGCTTCGTCTATTAAGTTAATGCATAATACCACATCAGATGTTATCTCTAATATCTGAAAGGTCAGATTTAAGTTTCTTTCAAGTGCAGTTGCATCTGCAACTACCACTACTGTTTCGTGATTACCATCTTTTATAT
>JAFQAG010000093.1 GCA_017416985.1 Clostridia bacterium | reverse complement strand
TACTATAATTATTATTTATAATAATTTTACACTCAAAAAGCCGCTTTTACAATAGGCAATTTCTGATATTTTCAACCAAAATCTTTGATATCTGTTAAATTATATGCTTTTCAAGAATTTCGCCTGTTGATTTTGTAAATGTTACCTCTATTTTATCATTTTCAAAGCTAAAGCCTGCGCCCTTAAACCACGTTTCATCTGTATCTTTTAAGTGGTTTGCCAAAGGATGCGAACCAATAACCACCTTACACGGCTGACCGAAAGCATCGTCTTCTGACCCCACCTCAAATATCGCAAGCTTGTGAAGATGTCCGCAAAGCATTACATCAGGTTTTATGTTATCTTTAATTAATTTTGCCCATTCGGTGTATGTATCTTCTTCAATATTAAACGGCTCGTTCATCTTTTTGGTAAACGGATGATGCGAAATTATAAGCTTGTGCTTTACTCCGTCTGCGTTATATTCTTTTTCAGCGTTCTCGATTACAGACTTAATAAACTTGGTCTGACGTTTTCTAAACGCATGGCAGCTTACGGTGTATCCGTATTCGTTACTTGAATCGAGTTTATCCTCACCGCAATCTAAAATAAGTCCCCATATATTGCCAAGTCTGAAAGTATAATATGTTGCCCCGTTGTTATTCGGTGTCCACTCAGCAAAATGCTCAGCACAAACTCCTCGCATATCGTGATTACCACGAGCAAAAACAACAGGAATTTTGCCCTCTGTCAGTTTTTCAATTATTTCGTACACCGTAAATATATTTTCAACATCGCCGCTGTGATTCGGAATATCTCCGTTTAAAATAAGAAAATCTATATCGCCATATGCTTTAGCCGCACTTACAGGCAGGTCAACCATACTGTGCGCATCTGAAATATGATATGCACGCACTTTTTCTCCTTCTACCGGTTTAAACTCATAGTCAAAAAACTGCGCATCTTCTGTTTCAGTAAAATACGGTTTTCGTTCAATAATTTTTCTTACGCATATTGTATATTTACGAGCCTTATCAAGCTCATTTTTAGGAACTATCATTCGATGCACATCAACATCTGAACGCATAATGCCGTTATCTTCGTCGTAATATTCTTCGTCACCTACTTTTGCCCACATTAAAACAGGACAACTTACTGGAACCATAATATGATAATTTTCTCCTGCTGCAAATACTGCCGGTGTTGTTTTAAACATTTTTATATCTCCTTTGTTTAATTATATTTTTTTAACTTTTATTTTGTTTTTATAGCAATCCACCATATCTAGCGGACCTATGCCATCGTGTTCTGCAACATTAGCACCTGTTGCCGAAGCGAATTTAAGCGATTCTTCTATACTTAAATTTTCAATAAATCTGCATTTTATAAATGCTGCTAAAAAGCTGTCGCCCGCACAAATTGTGCTTTTTAGCTTTATAGGATATGACTCGCAATAGTAATAGCAATCACCATTATAAAAATACGAGCCTTTTGCCCCCATTGTAATAAGTACATTCTGTGCACCCAGGTCATAAAGCATTTTAAGCACATCTTTAGCCACTTTATCATCTGTAATTTTAATTCCGAAAATATCTTCTATTTCATCATCATTTGGCTTTATTAAAAGTGGTCTGTACTTTAGCAGTTCCTTTAATTTTTTTGAGCTTATATCAATAACAAACTGCGCTTCTTTATCTATCACAGTTTTAATTATTCTGTCGTAATAGTCATCAGATGCTCCCCTTGCCATACTGCCGCTTATAGCCAGAATATCAAGGTCCGAAAGAGATGCTATGGTATCTAAAAGCTCCTGCTGATTTTTTTCTGATACTTTAGGTCCTTCGTTTACCATATTGTATTCGCCGTTTTTGTCAACTAAAAATACATTTATCCGTGTTTCGCCATCTATCCATGTAGGT
>JAFQAG010000092.1 GCA_017416985.1 Clostridia bacterium | reverse complement strand
TGGCAAAAATCAATAAAAATGCAATTATCGCACTTCGTGAGCCGTCACTCGGTCCTGTTATGGGCATTAAAGGCGGTGCGGCAGGTGGTGGTTGGGCGCAGGTTGTTCCTATGGAGGACATAAATCTGCATTTTACCGGCGATATGCATGCACTTACTGCAGCAAACAATCTGCTTTGTGCGATGATTGATAATCACATTAAGCAGGGCAATCAGCTTGGAATTGACCCAACAAAAGTTATTTTCCCGCGTGTTATGGATATGAATGACCGTGCCTTAAGAGATATAGTTGTCGGCTTAGGTGGTACAATAAACGGAAATCCACGCCAGGAAAGATTTGTTATAACAGTTGCCTCTGAATTGATGGCAATTTTATGCTTGGCTAGCGATTTATCAGACTTAAAAGAGCGTATCAGCCGTATAATTATCGGTTATACATATGAGGGCAAAGAGGTAAAAGCAGGCGATTTAAACGTTCAGGGCGCTATGGCTGCACTTTTAAAGGATGCAATTAAACCTAACCTTGTTCAGACTTTAGAGAATACTCCTTGCTTAATGCATGGCGGACCGTTTGCTAATATCGCACATGGCTGTAACAGTATTCAGGCAACGAAAATTGCATTAAAGCTTGCAGATTACGTAATCACTGAGGCAGGATTTGGAGCTGATTTGGGTGCAGAAAAGTTTTTGGATATAAAATGCCGTGCGGCAGGTCTTAAACCATCGGCAGTTGTTATAGTTGCAACTGTTCGTGCTTTAAAATATAATGGTGGAGTGGCTAAGACAGACTTAGCTGCAGAAAATTTAGATGCACTAAAAGCGGGAATAACCAATTTAGGAAAGCATATTGAAAATATGCGTAAATATAATGTGAATGTACTTGTTGCGATAAACCGCTTTGGAACAGATTCTGATGCAGAGCTTGATTATATAGCCGAGTATTGTAAAGAGCAGGGTGCAGAGTTTGCATTAAGTGAGGTTTTCGCAAAAGGCGGAGAAGGTGGCATAGAACTCGCTCAAAAATTGGTTGAAACTTTAGAAACAAAAGAGAGTAATTTTGCTCCGATTTATGACGAGAAAAAGCCAATTAAAGAAAAAATAGAAACAATTGTGAAAGAAATTTACGGCGGTGATGGAGTAATTTATACACCTGCTGCTGAAAAACAGATAAAAACACTTACAGAAAACGGATACGACAAGCTGCCGATATGTATGGCGAAAACGCAATATTCTTTGTCGGATAATGCTAGTCTTTTGGGTCGTCCTAGCGGATTTAAAGTGACTGTTAAAGAGGTTAAGGCATATGCAGGCGCAGGCTTTGTTACCGTTTTAACAGGAGATATTATGACGATGCCGGGTCTTCCTAAGGCTCCTGCTGCACTTAATATCGACGTAGATAATGACGGTGTAATCACAGGTTTATTCTAAACTATAATACATTTTAATGTAAAAGGAGAATGACAAAATGAAAGAATTAAAAGGAACAAAAACAGAAGCTAATTTAATGGCGGCATTTGCTGGTGAATCTCAGGCAAGAAACAAGTATACATACTATGCGTCAAAGGCAAAAAAAGACGGATATGTGCAGATTGCAGCATTGTTTGAAGAAACCGCAAATAACGAAAAAGAACATGCAAAAATCTGGTTTAAACTTCTTCATGACGGTGGCATTCCTGATACTGCAGCAAACTTAGAAGATGCAGCAGCAGGCGAAAACTATGAATGGACAGATATGTACAAGGGTTTTGCCGAAACTGCTAAAGAAGAAGGTTTTGACGAGATTGCAGCTTTATTTGAAATGGTAGGCAAAATCGAAAAGCATCACGAAGAAAGATATTTAGCTCTTTTAGACAATGTTAAAAAAGAAGCTGTATTCTCAAAAGACGGCGATGTTATCTGGCAGTGCTCTAACTGCGGTCACATTATGGTTGGCAAAAAAGCTCCTGAGCTTTGCCCTGTTTGTGCACATCCTAAAGCGTACTTCCAGGTTCTTGCTGAAAATTATTAATTTTAATATTAAACATAAAAACAACTGCCGATTTTTCGGCAGTTGTTTTTGCATTCGGATAATATTTATTCTTTGCTATTCTTTTCTTCTTGAAATTTATCAAGCTCAACCAATATTTCAGCCTGTTTTTCAATCGGCAGAGCTTCGAATGCTCCTATGTAGGCATATGCATCTAATAAAAGACCAATCTCTTTTTCGCTTAAACCACGTTCTAATAATTCTGATATTGCATACATACCAATTTTTTTAGTTTTATCCATATCTTTGCCCATATTCTTGTCCTCCTGTTTTGTTGTAAAATTAAAAAATGCGCCAACCGAAGTCAGCGCATAAAAAACGCAAACCCACGATAGTCGCGAAACATAATTAAATAGAAAACAGGAATACCTGCAACATTATTTAATGGGGTCTACGTTTTTAACGTATCCAAAATTAATGTTGCAGAAAAAAGAGTATAATATTCCTAAAATACTCATATTTTTTACTATTCAATTATGTTTCGCAAGTACTATTATAGCATAGGCAAAACTTAAAATCAAGAAATGATTAAATAAATTTTGGTTTAGCGGTGTAACTTATGGCGGCGCACGCAAAAGCTTCTCCTTGAGGAGAGGCTCTGCCGTAGGCGGTGGTGAGGTGTAGCCGCGTAGCGGCGTACTTGTTTATTTAACGGCATTCTTCTAAATCCTACACCTCATCCGAGCAGCTACGCTGCCCACCTTCCCCTCAAGGGGAAGGCATTTTGTTAGTGCTAACATACTGCACTAAACCAAAATTTACCTCTCTAATTATAAAAATTAAAAAAACTATTGACAAATATAAAAACATACTGTATTATATGTATTAGTACAGTTAATACACGGAGAAAGGAGGAGCATTATGATAAATCTTGATTTCAGCGACCGAAGACCGCTATACGAGCAAATTAAAGAAAAGTTTAAAGAGCTGATTATTTCGGGTGCTGTTAATGAGCATGACAAAATTCCGTCTGTTCGAGAGCTGGCATCAAGTCTTGCGATTAATCCAAACACCATTCAAAGAGCCTATAAAGAGCTTGAAGAGGAGGGCTTTATCTATTCGCAAAGGGCAAAGGGCAGCTTTGTTGCACCAATTAAAAGAGCGCAGACAGAAGAATTTATATCAGCGCTTTACAAAAATCTTCAGGATGCCGCCGCAGAGCTTTTATATCGTGGCGAAAGTCCTGAAAAATTAAAACAAGAAGTAGATAAAATATTTGAGCATATAAAAGGGGTGGTAATTAATGATTAGAGTTAATAATATTAATAAAACCTTTGACGATATAAAGGCATTAAACGACCTTTCGCTTAATGTAAAAAAAGGAACAGTTTATGGACTTATAGGACCTAACGGTGCGGGCAAAACCACAATAATAAAGCACTTAACAGGTGTTTATAAGCAGGATAGCGGCGAAATTAAAATTGCGGATCAAGCCGTTTACGAAAACATTGCTTTAAAAACAAAAACTGTTTGTATTGGTGATGATTTGTATTTCTTTTCTACATATACGATTCGCGATATGGCAAATTTTTATAAAGGTCTTTATCCTGATTGGGACGAAGAAAGATTTTTAACCTTAAAAGAAGTCTTTAAAATTGACTTAAAGCGCAAAATTAAAAAACTGTCAAAAGGAATGCAAAAGCAGGTTGCCTTTTGGCTGGGGATATGCACCAAGCCCGATGTTTTAATTTTGGACGAGCCTGTTGACGGCTTAGACCCCGTTATGCGAAAAAACGTGTGGAAGCTGTTGCTTTCAGATGTAGCA
>JAFQAG010000091.1 GCA_017416985.1 Clostridia bacterium | reverse complement strand
TCTTTTCTTGTTTTCTTCTTCCTGCCTGTTTAGAATTTTCGTCAAACTATATGTATCATTCAAATATTCTTCTATAAGTTTTTCTTTTATGGTTTCAAAATCAACAGAAGTAGTTATTTCTCCTGTTTCAGCACTTCTAATTGCATGCATAATATTCACACTCCTTTTCATTTAATAAACTTGTTATATTAGCATTTTTGCAGTTATCAAACTGTCTAGCAAGAGCAATACATTCTCTTGCTACATAACTTAAAGATTTAGGTTCTTCAAAATCTTCTGCATGTCCACAATCAAAACCAAACCAATGCAAATCACTTTTTATTGGGTAATTTCTTTCAGTGGTATTTTTATCAGAAGAAAATGTTAAACCACCATGACAGTTGAAGTTATCATCAATATACCAATAATTAACTGAATTTAGTGGGTGGTCTTTTGGGACTGAAACATAACCACACCTATATGTAACAAAACCTTTGTTATGAAGAATAACAACACACTGATAATCTTTATAGTTAAAAACTTTTTCAACAATATAAGACATATCAATACCTCCTTTCATTTTTGACATGTTTATATTTATAGAGAACATACATAATACCTTGAAAAAATTATAAAAAAATAAAATATTTTTTAACAAAAAAAGAGACCTTTTATTTGGTCTCTTCTTTGCTTCTCTTATAGTATTCTCTCTGATATGCTTTTCTTTCTTCTTTGTTATTCTGATAATATTCTTTTTGATATTTCAGTTTCTTTGCTTTATTTTCCTGATAATACTTTTTATCATAATCGCTTTTAGCATCTGAATTAATATCTAATTCTTCTGAAATATTTTCAAGGTTAAATTCTTCATGCTTAATTGCTTCTAAATCTTTCTCAACTTGGTCTTTACAATTACTTAGAAGAATTTCAAGTTCTGCACCGGGGTTGTAATAGCAGTGAAGAAGAAAATCTCTCCAATCTTCAATGCCCATATAATGTGTCTTAATTGCTATTGTATAAGCTGTAATTAATCTTTGCTGCATTGGGTCTGAACTATACCTATTCATATTCTCTTTTAGATGCTCTCTGTATCTTTTTACAAATGTTTTATTCATACAAAACTCCTTTATTGTTAAGGCCTCTAACTTTTTATACTTGCTCCTTAACTGCCCTCCTACAAGCAAGTGTATTAACTATTTATGTAATTACTTTTTAATACCTTTTAAAATTTTAAGATAATTTAAAAAATGCTTCTAGATCTTTCTCTAAATCTTTTTTATTTACCTTATATACAATATAACAATTATCTTCATGATAACCTATAAGCAGTTCTCCAATTAACTGCAGTTCTTTGATTTCTAACATATGATACATATAACATATCTGGTCATTTAAAGTGCAAATTTCACTTAATGATGTTTTATTACAATACACTGAAAAACAATCTTCTTCTGATACTTCAAATACATCAAGACCTAAGTTATAAAACAAGGTTTCAATAGTCATTTTCTTCTGGTTTGTTCTCATATAATTGCCCTCCTTTGTAATGTAATATTTTGATGCCATTTTTTCTGGCGAATGCTATTTCATTTCTCATTCCTTCTGTAACTTTAATTTTTTCATCACCACAAATAACTAAGTATTGACAAAGAGATAATAAATCTAGTCCAAACTTAATTGCTATTTCTCTTTGTTCTGGAATGGTATCATCTAAGAGATTAGGCAACCATGCATGTGGTGCTACTGCTTTACAATCTGGAACTAATTCTTCTATTTCTTCACAAAAACCCTTTGCTCTGTATTGGTTACATACCATCTTAAACTTATCAGCATCTTTATAAGGAGAACAGATATAATACATATTTTTCATATTTATCTACCTGCCTCTCTTAAATCTTCTTTTATTTCTTTGAGTGTGTTTTTATCTTCCATTGTAATTGCTAAAAAGTACCTAAATCTATTTAGTAGGTAACTAACCTGTAATTCTTTTATATCATAGCTTTCTTCTTCAATCTCTTTCCAAGTAAGTCCATACACTCTTAAGAAAGTGCAAAAAGTATCAACAAGGTAAATCTGTTTTTTGTCCCCAGCAAGTAAATAGCCAGAGAAGAACCCTGATAAAAATACCAGAACAGAAAAGATTATTAGATAATACATAGTAATCACACTCCTTTCAAATAATCTATATTTAATTATTTATTTAAGATTTTTCTAATACCTTGAAAATTATCAAAACTTTTTTAAGAATTTTACAAAAAAAATAAGACCCCAAAAGAGGTCTTATATTCCATAAGGTAAGTCATTAGATGACTAGCAAGAAAATTCAACATTATTATGTTAATATATATTTTTTATTCTGTCAAATTAAAAAACTTCACAAAATCTACATAATACAATGATATAATTTAATGATTTAGATATTATGTAATAACAATGTTAAAAGATTTTTAAAAATAATCTTAGACCTTGTAAACTCCTAGTAAGTATGGTATAATATAAATGGGTTAGTATATATACAAGGAGAGGAGAGAATATGACTAGGCAAAAGACAGACGCCGATTTAATTCCAGCATTTGGTTATACAAGAGTATCTCGAATGTTGGAGAATAAAATGAGTACCCAATCTCAAATAGCAGAGATAGAAAGATTTTGTGAATACAATGGTTATAAACTGATTAAGGTTTATAGTGATGAAGACCTTTCAGGTTCTGAAACAACACAGAGAGTACAATTCAATCAAATGTTTGAAGACATTGCCCATCAAACTTATGGTGAAATAAAAATGGTGGTGTCTTATAACATTTCAAGATTTTCAAGAAGTGTTGCAGACCTTAACAAATACACAAAACTTTTAAAGGAAGAACTTAACTGTGATTTTAGAAGTATTCAAGAATCATTTATTGATACTTCTTCATCTATGGGTAAGTTTTTATTAAATGTATTTGGTGCTATTGCAGAACTGGACAGAGACAGATTGATTGAGGTTATCTCAGATAGTAACAGAAACAGGGCAATCATAGGTGGCAGATGGACCAATGGTGGAATATGTCCATATGGTTATGTTAAATCTGGAAAAACCATAGTACCAGACCCCACCACTGCAGAACTGGTTAAAAGAGTTTATCATATGTTTTTGGTAGATAAAATACCTATTTCTACTATTGCAAAACACTTAAACCGGGAAGAAGTAGACCCTAATAGACCAGACCAAGATGTGAGTATTTACAGGTCAGATAAGAGATTGAATGAACTTAATATTCCTATCTCTTGGAATTCCAGTAAAATTGGTAGAATTTTAACCAACCCTGTATATACTGGTATTAATGTCACTAATAGAAGAAAAAAAACCAAAAGTGAAAGAGGTAATAAAACAAGTCATGCAAATGCAGACCCTCATACTTGGGTATTTTCTGATAAACTAAAAATACTTAGAGTAGATGAAGAAAACTTCTGGAATAGTGATTTTGAGGTTTTAGGTTTTGACTTTGAACCAATTATTGAATTTGAAACTTTTGTAGAAGCTCAGAAACTAAAAGCACAAAACCAGAAATGTGTAGCAGTGAGAGAAAAGACAAATTATCTACTTAAAGATTTATTATATTGTGGTATTTGTGGAAGAAGAATGAATGGACAGATACACCACAGAGACCCTAAAAATACATATTACTATTATAGGTGTAATAAGAGACAGTATCTTGATGGTTGTACAATGGAAAGTGTTTGGTGCAGTGTTGTAGACAACTATGTGCTCGCAGCACTCTCAGATAGTTTCATTTTAATGATGATAAATGACTTATTAGAACAAGAAAACAGTAAAGTATCAGAAGAATTAGAAAAGTATAATAAAGAAATAGCATTAATTGAAAAGGACATTGCTAAATGTAATAATTCAATTCTTAATCTTATTGAAATGATAAAATCTTCTTCTACAATAGATATTGTAAAAGAGAGTTTAGCAGAAGAAATAAATAGAGAGCAATCAAGAAAAGTAAGATTAGAAAGTGAACTGACAAGAGTAAAACTTAGAGCAGATACAGAAAGCAGAACCAAAGCAGATGTTGATGGTTTTGTTGATGCTTGGAGAAATGCTGACTTTTCTAAAATGTCTTTTGAAATGAAGAGAGAGTTCTTTGTGAGGTATATAGATAGAGTTGTTTATTACTCACCAGACCACATAGATATTTATGTAAAGATTAATAGAACAACAAGGAAACTTGACTTCACAGAAGACCAAATAGAAAAAATAAAATTAAAGGTTGGAAAACAACCAAACATGCCAAAAAGGAAGATTTATCATGTTGTCAATAAATTTTTGGAAAAGCTCGGAAACCTTGATACAGAGCGATTTTCTTGGATGTGGCACTTTCTACATGAACCCTTGCAAATGCGGTTTTCACGGGGATTCTACACGTCAATGTACCTGTACAGAGTCGCAAATAAGACAATATTTAGGCAAAATCAGCGGTCCGCTTTTAGACCGTATAGATTTACACGTCGAAGTTCCTGCGGTTAAATATAACGAGCTTTCTAAAAAATCAAACGCAGAAAGCTCAAAAGAAATACGAAACCGTGTTGAAGCCGCACGTAAAATTCAGCAGGAGCGTTTTTCTGGCTATTCTGGCATATACTCAAATTCACAGATGACGCCGTCTATGGTAGAAAAATTCTGCAGCTTAGGCGAGCAGGAAACAGATATTTTAAAATCGGCATTTGATAATTTAGGGCTAAGTGCCCGTGCCCACAACCGAATTTTAAAGGTTTCGCGCACAATAGCTGATTTATCTGGCGAAGAAAATATTACGGTCGCACATTTAGCTGAAGCCATTCAGTATCGTAGCCTTGACAGAAAGTATTGGTAAACTATTTTGTAATGACAAGCAGGTGATAAAATGGATTACAATTTAAAAAGCTTTGATATGGCACTCACTGTGCCACGCATTGCAAATATTCACTATTTTGAATTTACAAATCAATATCACACAAAGGGCGATTATCACGATTTTTGCGAGCTTTTGTATGTAGATAACGGCTCGGTCAACATTCATGCCGAAAACTTTACGGGTGTTTTGAGCGATAATCAGCTTATTATCCACAGACCAAACGAAGTGCACTCGCTTGCCTGCGATACAGACATTGCTCCAAATGTAATTATAATAGGCTTTGAGTGCAACTGCGATGCTTTGGTACAGTTTTCTTATGCGCCTGCAACCTTGTCATCAGAGCATAAAAATATGCTTGCAGAGATTATGAAAGAGGCGATGAATGTATATGCACCGCCATACGATTTGCCGAATACGTCAGATATGAAAAAACGTGCTGATTATCCGTTTGGTGCAGACCAGATGATAAAGCTAAGGCTCGAAACCTTTTTAATAACGCTGGTACGAAGCTGTTTAGAGCCGTCGTCGGCGCAAAAGGCAGGAATAGCGGCAGTAAACGGCATTGCAGCGGTACATCAGTATGTGACCGAGCATTACAAAGAAAAAATTGTGCTTGACAATCTGTGTTTTTTGTTTGGCACAAACAAAACAACTCTTTGCAGTAGCTTTAAAGCAGAATACGGCACTACAATTTTAAATTACATAAATGATTTAAAAATTAAAGATGCTAAAACCTTGCTAAGAGAAAACAAGCTGTCTATTACAGAAATATCAGAGAGACTTGGATTTGGTTCTATTCACTATTTTTGCCGCTTGTTTAAGAAAAAAACGGGACATTCACCTAAAGAATATGTTAAAATGATTCGTTCAAGATTAAATTTATAAAGGAACTGGTTAAATGAAAAAATTTGAAGGCTTGCTTTTGGCAACCGATTTAGACGGAACTCTTTTAAAAAATGATAAGAGCATATCAAAGGAAAATTTAGAGGCTATTGAATATTTTAAGGCAAACGGAGGAAAATTTACGTTTATTACAGGGCGACTGCCCGTTGGCTCTAAACGCATATATAATATGGTTAAGCCAAATGCTCCGATTGGATGTATAAACGGCGGAGCTATTTTCGACTGGGAAAATGAAAAGCTTTTATGGCACAAGGCATTGTGCGACGAGGCTTTGTTTTTAGCAGAATATGTTGACAAAAATATGCCGACTATGGGCATAGAGCTTAACGCCTTTGATAAAATTTATTTTTGCAAAAAGAATCCTGCAGTTGAACAACATAGAAAAAATGAAAATTTTGAAGATATAATTTGTCATTATACCGAGGTAGAAGAGCCTGTTTCAAAAATTTTGTTTGCCGGCAGGCCCGAAGAGGTTGATAAGCTAGTACAGCTTTTGGCAAAATATGCTGAGTCCGAAAAATATGATTTAATTCGTTCTGACCCAAAGTATTACGAGGTTTTACCTAAAGGTTCAAGTAAGGGCGATTTAGTTGTTAAAATTGCGCAAATGCTCGGAGTTGATATAAAAAATACAATTGCAGTAGGCGATAACGACAACGATGTATCGATGATTAAAATAGTGGGCAAGGGTTATGCAGTTTCTAATGCATCAGACAATGCTAAGGCTGCAGCAGATTTTATAACCGTAAGTAACGAAGAACACGCAATTTCTAAAATAATTGAAAATATATAAAAGATGCTGCCATAGGCAGCATCTTTTATATATTAAATTCTTCATCGGTTAACTGCAATCGTGCCTTTAGAGACCTTTTCCACGTGCCTGACAAATATGTAATAACAGTAAGCACCATTTCAACTGCCCACGAAATAACCCAGCCTGCATAAATTCCGTACATTCCGAATGGTTTTGCTAAAATTACGCTCGCAATAACTTGTGATACAGCACCTATGGCTGTAAACAAAAGTAAAAGATTCATTGATTTTATGCCACGATAAAAGGCATGGAACAGATTGTTTACCATATTTAAAAAGATAAAAGGTAAAAAGTATTTTATAAAATCCAATGAATATGTTAATGCATCGCCAGTATATCCTTTAGGGAAAAACGCCTCGCAGTAAGTTCTGGCAAAAATTAAGCTTAGTGACAAAAAGAATGTCAAAAATATTATTCCCTGTAAAAATCCTACACGAACACCTTTTTTTATAAGGTGAAATTTTTTGGCACCTATACTCTGAGCGGTATAGCTTGTCAACGCTTTTGCTGAGTTCTGATATACATTTGCATTTACATTATAAATTCTTACAATTATGGAATATGCTGCGGTTGCGCCACTGCCAAGACCGTTTACTAAAGGAGAAATTATTAAAGTGGCAGTGTACATAACCATTTGCTGAAACATAGTAGGAAGTGAATATGAAAGGGTACTCTTTATTGAATCTAGTGAAATTCTTATTTTGTATTTATCACATCCTAGCTCACGAAAACATTTTTTCAATTTTATAATGTAAAAAATATCTACAACCAAAGCTGCTAAAACAGATGAAAGAGCAATTCCTGCTACACCTATTTTTAAAACAGCGACGCTTAAAATGTTACCGGCAATATTTAAAACAGTAGAAATTAAAGACATTTTAAACGCAAATTTTGTATCACCAAAAGCATTTAATATGCTGATAAAAAAGTGGTTTAATAAAATTAAAAATTGACCAAGGAATATTATACAGTGATAAATGCCTGCGTCTT
Organism: Clostridia bacterium; assembly: GCA_017416985.1. Lineage (GTDB taxonomy): Bacteria > Bacillota > Clostridia > UBA1381 > UBA9506 > RGIG1666. Next base: position 2,583 of record JAFQAG010000091.1, on the reverse strand, counting down.
TTCTGATAGATGGGTCTATATTTAAAAAATCAAAGATTTCATCTTTAAAAATCACAGCTAAAAGTCCTATTAAAAAGGCGGATAAAGTGTAAATAAAAAAATTACTGTATATGTTCGATTTTAAACGCTCATAATTTTTAGAACCAAAAATTACAGCAGCGTGTATCGAACATCCTACGCCGAAGCCCCAGAACATTGATGATATAAAAGTAACAAAAACGGCATCTGCTCCTGTTGCAGCAAGCCCATGTTCGCCTAAAAACTTTCCTGCAATCATACTGTCTATTATATTATATGCCTGCGAAAGAAGTCCCGAAAGAATAAGCGGAATCGCAAAAAGTATAAAGGTTTTATAAATATTGCCTTTTGTTAAATCCTTCATTTAAAAAACTCCTTTGCTGCTTGCTTTATTTGTTACTTGTGTGTATAATCTAAGTATAGCACATATGCATAATTTTTCAAGTATGTTCAAAATTTTGACAAATTCTCAACTTTTATCAAAGGGCGGATAATAAATGTATCAAAAAGAACGCATCGACAGCATTTTAGAAATTTTAAAGGCAAACGGATATGTAACCGTAAAATTTTTAACAGAAAATCTGCATTACAGCACAGCCACTATTAACCGTGACTTAAACGTTATGGAAAAGCAGAAGCTAGTGCAGCGCAGTTATGGCGGGGTAGAGCTTATAAAAAGAGAGGGTGTTGCTCTTCCTTTCAGATATCACAAAATGAAATCGGCAAAGGCGAAAATAGGGAAGGCGGCAGCCGATTTGGTAGAAGACGGTGATGTTATTTTTATAGACGGTTCTACTACTACCGAATTTATGGGAAAAAATCTTTTGAATAAAAAAGATATAACCGTTATAACAAATAATCTTGCAATGGTTACTTTTTTAAGTGAGTACGGCATTGAGGTTTGCTGTCTGGGCGGTAAGGTGGTCGAAAAGCCATATATGTTAGACGGAAACGATACAGTTGAAAATGCGATGAAATACAATGCTGATAAAATGTTTTTTTCTACATCGGCAATTTCTGATGGCGGTGTGATTTCGTCAGCGAGTGGATACTATCTTTTGCATAAGGTTATGGCGGCAAACTCTAAAAAACGGTATTATTTAGCTGACCATGAAAAAATAAATGTCAATTCGCCGATGAATTTGTTTGATTTAAGCGATATAGATGCAATAATAACAGATTACATATTTAGTGACGATACTAAGTCTGAATATAAAAATACACAGTTTATAGAAGTAAAATAGCGGTTGCTTTAGCAACCGCTATTTTACTGTTTACATCTGTATATTTTCAGGTAACTTTTCTTTAAAAACAATACCCGATATTTTTTTATAAACTATTGCTGTTATTATGGCATTTACTCCGCTTTTAATAAGGTTAAACGGAATAATTACAGTAGGCAGCATCGCAATAACAGCCGGACGTGGCATTCCGCTGAATATTGGGGTAAAAATAGTATTCCACACACACATAGTTAGCACCATTACGATAACTCCTGCTAAAAGCGCCAGCATAGCTGATTTTTTTGTGCGTTTTTTCTGATAGATAAATCCTGCAACTAAGGCAAAAGATCCCGTTGAAAAAATATGCATTAAAATTCCTATAATTCCGCTCTGGGCACTTACTGTCAGACCTTGTACTAAGCTTACGACTACTGTTAAAAGTAATCCACCAAAAGGACCAAATAAAAATGTGCAGATAAAAATCGGAATATCAGCCGGGTCATACTCTAAAAATGGTGCAGCGGGCAAAAGCGGAAAGTGAATAAAATAAACCAAAATTACCGATACTGCCGCTAAAAGCCCCATTGTTGTCAGTTTTCTTGCTGTGTTGATGTTTTTCATAAACTTACCTCCAAATTTTTATGAGGCTTTGTAAAAAGGAAAAGCTCCCCTTGCTTTGCAAAGGGAGCATATATGCACAAAAAGTGCCTTGTTTCTTTATCCGGACTGTAACCGTCGGTTCAGGAATCGCACCTGCTCAACCTAAAAAGGCTCTCGGACTTGTAGCTTTCGCTCATTACCGCCGGTGAGGATTTTCACCCCGCCCTAAAACAAAACCATAATTTATTTTATCATGTGCTGAGTAAATAGTCAATAGCAGATATTGATTAAATCAAATCTTTAACAGCATTTAAAACATTTTCTACACCGCCCAAAAAGTCACTGTCATTAATTACTTCAACATCAGAGTACTTTACATAAAGCGGATGCCTTTTTTCATACATTGGATATAACGTATCGGTTTTACCTTTTAGCATAGGTCTTTTTTCCATACGAAGATTTTTAGTAATATCCTCAACGCTGCGGTTAATATATACCACTACTGCATTTTGCTTTAGATATTGCATATTTTCTTCCCGGGTTACTATGCCACCGCCTGTTGATATTATTGTACCTTTTTCGTGACTCATTTTTTCAGCTGCTTGAGTTTCGCGTTTTCTGAAACCCTCTTCGCCTTCTTCCTGAAAAATTTGAGGAATAGGCATTCCTGCTTTTTTTTCAATCAGAGCATCCATATCTATAAAAGGCATTTTCAAGCGATATGAAAGTGCACGCCCAACCG
>JAFQAG010000090.1 GCA_017416985.1 Clostridia bacterium | reverse complement strand
TTTTAAGTCTTTCGGTCATAAGTGTTAAATCATCTAAGGTATATCCGTTAGGCAAATTGCCTTCGCCAAGGTTGGTAAGAATATTTTTCATATTATCTATAACCGGAACGATTGATGCCATAGGACCGGAAGCTGCGTTTCCGCCCAAAAACGCTTTTACAGAATCAACCTTGTTGATTAAATCCTGCAATGTAAAATCACCCTTAATCGGCTTGCCCTGCTCAATATTATCAGAAAGATTATTGAGCTTATCAAGCATATTGAGCACTTCTTTTGTCAGGCTTTTCTTAACTTCTACGAGTTTTTCATCATCATATTTTTCAGTATTGTAGAAGCAAAGTGCGTCGTCGTAGATGATAAACATATCTACCATTGCGCAATAATAATCCATATAATCTCTGATATAATATCCGGTTGCTCCACTAATACCAGAGTTAGCTTCTTTGCGATTTTCATCATATCCGATTACAATATTAAACCAGTCAATATTTGCAAATTTCTGCAATGAGAAGTTTTTATCATAATCATAAACTTCATTTAATTTTATATTATCTCTAAAGTCATTGACATAGGTTTCATATATACCTCGAAGAATAAGCGGAACGTTAATCTCAACATTCATCTTGGTTGTATAATATGCCTTTACATTTTCATCGGGAGATGCTACAACCTCATCAATAACCGGCTTAAGACCATCACAATAAGTTTTTTGAGACGCTTCAAATATTCCGCCAAATGCTTCATCTCCGCCTAACAACTCGATTACAGTTCCAAAGCCTTTTTCTTTTAATATTTCTATTATTTCTTCTTTATCAAATCCATCTATAGCTTCCCATACGGCAGTTACGAAGTGAGTATTTGACTTGTTAATTTCAAATACATCTTTCTTTTCTTTAAATGCTTTCATAAATTCTGTATATGGTTTGTATGTATCAAGCATTTTAACAATTTTCTTTGCAAGTTCTACACGTTGTTCCGGAGTTAATGCAGTAATGTGTGATACAATCATATCAACATTTGCATATTTCTTTACAAGATCTTTTGCTTCTTCTTCACTAATTGTGTTAATGTAATTCTGAATAAACTCATTATCTACCGAATCAACAATTGAGTCATAGTTGTCAACAACAAAGCTATTGATAACGTCGGCATTATTTTTATCTGTTACAAAATCGATAATCGGTTGCTTAATTGTTGCAACATCTACCTTCTTTGCCTTTTCAATAAACTCGGTCTTAATGCTTTCTGCAAAAGCCTTGATTTCAGCATCGTTTGCTAAACTGCTATTTCCGGCAAAATAATCTTTAATGAATGCGATAATATTTTTCTCAATTATTTCTTTAATCTGTGCATCGCTATCCTCATTGCCCTCAACAATTTCTTCTCCATTTACATATTTTTTAGCAAGATCGATAATAGCGCTGTCGATGATTGCGCTTAAATCGGAATTCATTGCATTTTCATCAGAAGAGAAATATTTTTCGATGACTTTAATTACAACGGCATCAATCATCGCTAATTTATCCTGAGTAACACGTATTCCTGCAATAAGGTTTCTGCCAGTTACGTAACGTCCGATGATAGCTTCGTAAGCATGTAAGGTTTCTATTTCATCTTTATAAGCTGCATATTCCGGATCATTTTTAACAATATCAACAACTGCATCTCTTACTTTTTTAGCAGAAGCTGACATTGTTTCATATGTGCTGTCGTTATCGTTGTAAACCTTACCAGGCTCTGCAACAGCACCTACAAGCATTTTTCTTATTGTAGCGTCATCTGCATCAATAATACTGTTTTTAAATCCTGTATCGTTTTTAATTATGCTAAGAATTTCATTTTTAACATTTTCTTTTGCAAGCTGCGCTAAAAGCTGTTCTTTTATCGTTTCTGTTTTTATAATATTTAATACTTCGGTTTTAAATGCGTCATAATCCATCAATTTAGCAATAAATGCATTGTTTTTAGCCGCATTGCCTATTAATGACTCTCTGGCAGTTTGATTGCTTAACACACTTTCAATAACAGTAGTATCTGATTTAATTTTATCCTGAATAAATTTTATTGCTTCTGCTTTAAAGGATTCTTCTTTAAGCATAGCGCGAATGCTGTCAACGCTGATAAGACTTATAAGCTCTTTTCCGCCAATCTGATCTACCATAGTTGGTATGTCGAAAAGGCTTATAACTTTTTTCAAGTCTTCAGCAGAGCCATTGAGCATATTATCAATATACTTTTTAACTTCGCCCTGAATCTGATCGTAATCAATAACGTCTATAATTTTTAAACCATAATCTATATCGAGAATATTTCCGTTATCATCTACAATCTTTGTTTTAGAATTGAGCTGCGAGTATAAATTCGATACTTTTTCGTCTATAATTCCTCTTGCATTTGCAAGTGTGTTGCCCGATTCAATAAGACCATCTTTTAACGAGTCAGCAATTCTTGATTCTGAATCATAAACGAGTTCTAATGAATACGGAAAATCTATAACAGGAACTGTTGCTTCTACAACCATACGTTTAGCACCATAATAAACGTGGATATCTTTATTAACAGTTGTTTTTTCAGTAAATTCTCTCCAAACGCCTGCAGATTCTTCATATAAATATTCTTTTTCTACATCATGTGAATACTCGTTAGCATCAAATATATTATTATCCATTAAAGAACTTCTTGTATATGTGATTACTTTTTTAGAGCCGGTATTGCCATATAAGGTATCAAGCGAAAGACCTAAAGCAGCAAGGTTTTTATTTTCATCTTCAAGAGCTGTATTTATTTTTGCAACCTCAAACGGAGCAACCGAAGGATCTACACTGTTATGAAAATATACAGTATGATATTCAATTGGCTCTTCAGTAGGTTCCTCAGTAGGCTCTGTGGTAGGCTCTTCTGTTGGTTCTTCAGTTGGCTCATCGGTAGGCTCAATTACCGGTCCGTCAGGTCTATTTCCAGGTCTGCGATTTGAGCTGGCGCCACCGCTGATTTTAAGGAAAATAGCCGGTGTAATCATTCTGATGTTATTAAATACCGGTTCTGTACGATAGTTATCAAAACGTACAGTACCATTTACGTCATAAACAACCACACCAGATTTTACAGTAGTTCTTTCAAGCTTAATAGCACCTTCACCACCACGGCAAAGAAGTCTACCATTAATTACAACATCCTTAAGATTTACTGTACCTTCACCAACTCCATCAGCAATAATTAAATCGCCCTCAATAGTTACATTTTCTAAGGTGGTACCAGTTACTCTTATAAGAGTGCTGTCTTTAGATGTCTGCTTGCTATTACCTTCTTTTGTGTAATAGGTTTTGATAATGTTATACATAAGCTGAGCAAATTCCTCACGGCTTATATAACAAGACGGACAAAGTAATCCTTCATCATTACCTTTAATATATCCTTTTCTAACGAAAACAGCTGCTGCACTTTTTGCCCAGTCAGATACATTTTTGCCGTCAGGAAAGGCATCAAGCGATGAATAGTCGCTTGTTTCTAAAACAAGAGTTCTTGCGATTACTGTAAAAACAGCTTCCCTTGTTATGTATTTATCAGGATCCATTGTTGTATCAGATGTTCCGATAAAGTTTTTCATATTTGCAGCTTTTGCAAATTCTGAATAATACCAACTACCCGATGCAACATCAGTATAGTTTGATATATCTGCTGTTATGGTTGCACCTAACACACGGTTGATAATCGTAGCCATTTCAGCTCTTGTGAGCTTATCGTGCGGATTAATTGTGTTTTCTGTGCGACCCGAAAGCAAGCCGTTATTAACAGCATGCTCCATAGCAGCCTTTGACCATCCAGTCGGAAAGTCTGTGTACTTGCTGTAATTGTCAGCAG
>JAFQAG010000089.1 GCA_017416985.1 Clostridia bacterium | reverse complement strand
TTTAAAAGAGCCGTAACAGTAGACAAAGCGGCAATGAGCACAAGAGTGCAGGATGAAATTAAATTTATTGTTCCGTCAGAGCTTTACAGCTTTGTACATCTTGGCGGCACAGTAGAAATTGCACCTGACGGTCGTAGCGCAGTAATTGTTATGGATAATAACAAAATGAGTGTTCAGCTTGTTGGGGATGAAAACTTAAAGTTAGAGAAGATGAATGCGGTAGCACTCGAAACCTCACCTAATCCATTAGCATTAGGTGCGGGAACAGACGACTCGCATCGTTGGAAACTGGTTATTCACTCAAAAGAGATAAAAAGTGCCGAATATGCGCTTATCTTTACACCGCTTTGCGGCGACGAAACAGTAAAAGCTGCAGAAGAGCTTAAAGATATCGACAGCTTAACCTTGCCTTTAGCATCAGAGCTGCCAAAATTAAGCAAACTTTCTGTAAACGGCTCAAGTGTTTCGGAATTTAAACCAAACAAAACAATTTACTCTTTGGCATACTCAGGCGATGTTTCAGCCACTAAAATTGTGGCAGAGGGCGATGGCGAAATAAGCATAGAGCCTGCAACATCCGACAACAGATGCGCAAGAGTAACCGTAAGCAAAAACGGTAAAGAAAATTATTATTTTATAAGTTTTAATTAAAGTTAAATTTTGCGAACTATAAATCGCATTTATAAAAAATTATTTACAATACAAGGAGGACTATATTATGCTAAAAAAATTAACAGGAAAAACTCTTTCATTAATCCTTGCGGTGATGATGCTCGTATCATTAGTTACGCTTTCAGCTGCAGCTGCAACTGTAAAGGTTACAGAATCACTTGACGGCTTTACAGCAGAACAGCTTGAAACAACTTATACAAGTACAAACAAATTTGAAACCGCAAACGTAACTGCACCGGCAGCAACTGTTGGTGTAGCACGTATAGGCGCAACACCGAAAAAAGATGCTGATGGTACAGAATATATTAAAATTGCGCCTGTTGAAACAGGCTCTATAACCGGTGGTATTTCAATTTCAAATGCTGACCTTAACGTAGGTGCTGCAGACGGACAGAACAATACATTGACATTTTCTACAAAAATCAGAAAAGCTTCAACGACAGGTGACATATATTTTAAACTTGTTGATTCAAATGGTTCGGCATATAACTATTTTCGTATTTGGCGTTCAAGCCAGCGTTTAGACTATTACAATACCGCTGGTTCGAGCACACAGATTGTAACTAGCAGCAATAAAAATATTAATCCGGCTGTTGGTACATGGTATGATATTACAACTACATATAATTTAAAGACATCTACGATGATACTTAAGGTGAATGGCGGTGCAATTAACGAAACAGTTACAATAAGCGATATGCGTGCGGTTAGCGGTACAGTTACAGGCATTATGATTGGTTGGGAATCATCACCGGCAGTTGATGCAGGCTGGGATTTTGATATCGAAAGTATGAGCTTGTCAAATGTTGGAAGCACCTCTGTAATATCAAAAGATGAATTACTTTTCGAAAATTCCACATTAGGTGCACATGCTGCAAAAATGGATGCAACAAAATGGACAGATGGTAAATGGGATATTGAAAAATGGATATTCAGCAGTACTTATGGTGCGAATAAGGTAGAGGTCGTTTCAACAGGCGATAGTCACGATTATGCGATGAAACTAACTGGTGCAGCAAGTCAGCCGCACAGAATGAATTACACTTTTGATACCGCAGTAACTGATAAGCTGGTTATAGAGGCGGCTACTAAAGATGCAGGTGACGGAAATGGTCAGTTTAGATTACAAGTCGGTGGAAAATATATTCTTTACGGAAACGACACTACCGGTAATACAATGCAGTTCTGCGGAGAAACAGCAGAGGATAAGCTGATTTCAGAACTTGATTCGACAGATTGGGTAAGAACAAGAGTTATATTAGACCTTGAGAGCGATACGGCTGAGGTTTCTTATTGGTCAGAGGGTAATCCGACTGATATAGTTACATATACATCGACCGGTTCTGCCAATGTTACAGGTTTATCTAGTATAAGCACACTGAAAATTCAGCCTTACGGCAAAAATGCAGAAACAGAGTTGTATGTTGATAATATAAGCGTAAGCACAGGTTCTGTAACACTTTTTGCAGAAAATGTAGCTCCTGCAAACAACGCAACAAAGGTTTCTGTTGGTGTTAAACCTGAAATCACATTTAACGCTCCTGTTAAAGTAGCAGAAATATTCACTCTTACAGATGAAGATGGTAACACAGTTGCAGGTACAGCAGGCTTAACAGCAGACGGTCGCGGTCTTGCGTTCTATCCTGCAGAAGAATTAAAACCTGCTACAACCTATACTTTAACTGCAAATGGAACAGTTACTGACGTATTTGGTGATACTGCAGCAGTTAACGAAACAATTACATTTACAACAGATGATGTTATTACAGTTAATGATGTAGCATTTGGTGGTGCAATATCTGAAGGCGCACTTGTTCCTGGTGATTTAACTGCAACTGTTGATATTACAACCTGCGATGGCACAGCAAGAGATATCTTAGTACTTATGGGTCTTTACGATTCTGAAACAAAAGAATTAAAAGATTTTGATGTAAAATATCTTAACACAGCAGATTATGACGAAACACTTACAGTAACAGTTCCGACAGCTGGTGATTATTATCCGGTAGTTTATGTATGGAACAATTACAGCAGCTTAAAACCGTATGTAGCACCGATTACTCTTGACTAATTGAGGTGAACCCCTATGCTAAAAAAGATATGCTTATGTATAGCAACGGTTATGCTGTACGGGCTTTTAACATGCGGAGCGGCTTTTGCCGCTCCGGCATGTAACGTTAGTGTAGATACCGACACCGAAACAATTACAATAAGCGGTACTATCGACGTTGAGGGTGAAAATCAGCTTTCTTTAATTATATTAAATGCAGGAATGCTGGGAGAAAACCCTTATGAACTTTCTGACTTTCTGCTCGCTAGCTTAGCACAGCAAAAGTTAAACACA
>JAFQAG010000088.1 GCA_017416985.1 Clostridia bacterium | reverse complement strand
CGTATAGTTATTCATCTTCAGGATTCTTTTTTTTCTGACCCTATGGCTAAGCAATATACCGATATTTTCTTGAACCGAAAGGCTGGCGAAGGTAATCTTTTAGAACGTGAGGCTGTAAAAAAATCCGAAATTTTTGATATCATTTTAAGAATCGAAAAATATGCAAAAGAAAAAAATCGTCAGAATGAGCTTGTTATTCGTTGTGCTCTTACCGAGCTTTTGCATCAGCTAAATGAGCTAAAAACCTCTGGCGGTACGGTACAAAATGAAACGGTTAAAAATATCATTGAATATATTAACTCACATCTGCACGAGGATTTAAGTCTTGATATATTAGCAGAAAAATTTTATATTTCTAAATATTATTTATGCCGATGTTTTAAACAGTTTACCGGCTTTACCGTTAACAGATATATTACTCACCGCAGAATAATGCTTGTGCGCGAGCTTCACAGAGAGGGAAAAAACTTATCTGCCGCATCCAGCGAAGCAGGATTTTCAAATTATTCAAATTTTTATAAGGCATATGTAAATGAAACAGGCTATCCGCCAAGCGAAGGACTTGCAGGAAAGAGCCGATAAACAAAAAAACAAATGTAGTCACCTAAATTATCGGCAACTACATTTGTTTTTATATTAGATTTTATTAATGGGTCAATTTTATAAAATTCTCTACTCTGTCAATTCCCTCTTTAATGTTTTCCATACTTGTAGCATATGACCAGCGAACAAAATTATCATTACCAAAGCCGCTACACGGAACAAGTGCAACCTTTGCTCTTTCTAAAAGTGCATTTGCAAAATCGTCAGACGAACCAATTAATGTATCGCCAATGTATCTGCCTTTAAGTGCACTTATATTCATAAGAACATAAAATGCTCCCTGAGGTTTTAAGCAAGAAACACCCTCGATTGCATTAATTCTTTCAACCATATAATCACGACGCTCACGAAATGCTTTTTTCATTACTGCAATTTCGTCTTGTCCGCCGCTGAGTGCCGCAACAGTTGCTGCCTGAGCAATAGAGTTCGGATTAGATGTTGCGTGCGACTGAATGTTTGACATTACTTTAGCAATCGGTGCAGGAGCGGCGCTGTATCCTATTCTCCATCCTGTCATTGCATAGGTTTTAGATACACCATTAATTATAATTGTAAGGTCTTTCATTTCAGGGCAAATTGCTGCAATACTTGTAACTTCGCCCTCGTAAACCAAGTGTTCATATATTTCGTCAGAAATAACATAAATATTATTTTCTATTGCAACCTTAGCAATTGCGCTAAGCTCTTCTTTTGTGTAAACCATCCCGGTAGGATTAGACGGGCTGTTTAAAACAAGGGCACGGGTTTTGTCATTAATAGCAGCTTTAAAAGCCTCTGCAGTAAATTTAAACTCATCTTCTTCTGTTGTCTGAAGAATTACCGGAACACCATCAGCAAGCTTTACCATTTCAGGATAGCTTACCCAGAACGGTGCAGGAATTATAACCTCGTCACCGGGGTTTAATATAGCCTGAAAAGCATTAACCAAAGAGTGCTTAGCTCCATTTGAAACTACAATCTGATCGAATGTATAGTCAAGACCATTTTCATCCTTTAATTTTTTGCAAATTGCTTTTCTGAGTTCAACTGTACCAGCTGCAGGAGTATATTTTGTTTTTCCTTCATTTATAGCTTTAATAGCTGCATCTTTAATATATTGCGGAGTATCAAAATCAGGCTCACCTGCTCCGAAGCCTACAACATCGATTCCGTCAGCCTTCATTTGCTTAAATTTTGCATCAATTGCCAGAGTAGTAGATGGGCTGATGCTTTTTGCTTTTTCTGAAATGTACATAAAATTACATCCTCCAATAATATTTAAACTAAGTTCATTTACGTTATCAAGCACCGAAAACTATTGTAATACATTTTCGGCAAAAATGCAAGAAAAATTTTAATTGTTTTCATTTTTTAACATTTTATCTAAGAAATTTACGAAATTTCCGTGGGTTATGGCAGTAATTAACGAATCTGAATATCCTATTTTTTTCATTTTATCAAATAATTTATATAATTCTCCTACATTATTTATATCATCAGGCGTACTTCCTATTCCGTCGAAATCAGTTCCTATTCCCAGCACATTTTCTCCTCCCAATGATAAAATGTGTTCTATGTGACGAATAATGTCATCAACATTTGCTGTTTCTTTATCTGTTAAGAATGTTGGAAATATATTTATTCCAATCATTCCGCCTGTTTTAATTATTGCACGAATTTGTTCATCGTCAAGATTTCTGGGATGAGCACAAATCGCCTCGCTATTTGAATGTGATGCCATAATCGGCTCTGTTGAGGTTTCTATAACGTCCCAGTATGCTTTTTTCGATGCGTGCGAAACATCTACAATCATTCCTAAACGATTCATTTCACAAACAACCTCACGACCAAAGTCAGTAAGACCTACACCGCTGTTTGAAAGAGCGCCCTCTGCTACACCATTGTCGTGATTCCAGGTAAGACCTAACGCACGAACTCCTAGCTTATAAAAAATGCGCAGATTGGCAAGCTGACCGCATAGCGCACGCGCATCTTCTACTGTCATCATTGCGCCTACCTTGTTTTCGTCTAATGCACGATGCAAAGTTTTACTGTCTGTAATAAGCTGAACACAGTCTTTATTTTTTTCAATTTCTCTGTAAAAAGCATCGAAAAGCTCTAGTGTCCTTGAAAGATAATTTTCTGCATTAGCATCAATATACGATGCAAAAAACTGAATATATCCTTTGTACTGCTTCATATAATCCAGATTTAAATGTCTGTCGTTTGTGCGCAGCTCAGCTCCCGGATTCCAAAAATATCCTACCGTGTCGCAATGTGCATCAACTATTGTATAAGGATGTTTCATTATAATCACTCCACACTAAATGCATTTTTAATATGATTTATTTTATTTACTTTTCCGTTTTCGTGATACACTTCGATTATATCAAAGCTGTAATTATCATCTAACTGCTTTTCTTCTATGTATGTATATGCAGTATTTATTAATTTTTGTTGCTTTGCCTTAGTAACGTATTCACAAGGCAGACCATAATTATTATTTTTACGGGTTTTTACTTCTATAAAGGAGACTGTTTCACCCTTCTTAGCTATAATATCAATTTCGCCATAAGTCTTTCTGTAATTGCAGTCTAATATTTTATATTTATTCTTTTTTAAATATTCACATGCCGCTTTTTCGCCTATATCACCTATTGTTCTGGTGTTCATATGTATTACTCCGCACTTTTCTTAGCTAAGATTTTAGTAAGAAATGTCAAACGATGCTCCGGGCACGGTCCTAATTCCAAAATTTTTTCGGTGTGAAGTTTCGTGCCATATCCCTTATGCTTTTCAAACATATATTCAGGATATTTTACCGCTAAGTCATCTCTGCAAAATCTGTCACGTGTAACTTTTGCAAGGATAGATGCCGCCGCAATGCTCTGGCTTTTTGCATCTCCGCCAACAACGCACTCGTAAGGCACCATTAAACCGCTTGAGCGATTTCCGTCAACCAGCACATAATCCGGAGCTATTTTAAGTCCTTCTACTGCT
>JAFQAG010000087.1 GCA_017416985.1 Clostridia bacterium | reverse complement strand
TGCGGATGCGACCCCTTTTCCGTGGAGACCTGTTCTTGTGCTTTTGCACGCTCTTGATAAGGCTTTTTGCCGAACAAGACGTAACGAGGTACGAAACAGGATTAAACCTGCGTTGCGGTGCAAATTATTCGTAGTTTGCTAAATGCAAACTGTCTTTTAAAGACATAGCCTGTGGCTTGTGATTAAGGCGCGCTGTGTGCAGTGTAGCCTGCCTTGAGTGGGTATGGCGGATAGCGGATCAGACACGAAAACTTCGGCCAAAGATTTTGTGTTATCGCTGCTTGAAACCATGGTTGCAAAAGAGGCTAAGAACGAGCTTGACCGTTTGGGAAAACCTCTAGGCTGTTCTTTTGAGGTGCTTTAGGGATTGCAGTACGGACTTAAGTGGCGATTCGGTTCTGTCAGGAGAAATCCGGCAGGCTGCGTTTAAAGGGAAACCGCCGATTTGGCGACGAATCGGTTGCGCATCGGGAAATCCTACCGAACCTAAACCGTAAAATTAACCTTTTGCATTACCACCCCCTTAACAGGGTACATAAAAATAAGTTATTTTAAAGTTTAAGGTTCGCTTTTTAGCGAGCCGTATTTTATAATTGCAAAAGTTATTTAAGAAAGGCTCGGTGAACATTTTGGACGCAGACGCGGGGAAACAGAATACAAAAATTAAAGTAAGGTCAAATAATACTGGTGGGCGTAAGGTAAGCTATAGCTGGGTAGTAAAAATTATCATCTGGACATTTTTTATATCTTGCGTAATGCAGATGCTTCAGGCAGGACTTATGCGCAAGGTAAATATTGTCTGGGCATTTATGATTTTAATTGGATTTGTTTTAATCGGAATTATATTTGATATTGTCGGAACAGCCGTAACAGCGGCATCAGAGGTTCCGTTTCATTCGCTTAGCTCGCGCAAGGTGCGAGGAGCAAAAGAAACAATCCGTCTTATACGTAATGCTGATAAGGTTGGTAACTTTTGTAATGACGTTATTGGTGATATTTCAGGCATTGTATCGGGTAGTGCATCAGGTGCAATTGTCACAATGGTTCACTTAATGATGCCAAAAAGTGATGAATTTATTTTATCTGTTATTTTAGCAGGTATTGTTGCAGCACTGACCGTAGGCGGAAAGGCGTTCGGTAAAGGCATAGCACTTATGAACTGCAATTCAATTATGTTTACTGTTGGAAAAATAGTCAGCTTTGTAGCACCTGTAAAAGATAAAAAAACTAAGGATAAAAAAAGAAAATCAAAGGATATGTAAAAAAGAATTTTACAGGCAGCATATGCTTATGAATATTTTGTAATGTAAACTCAGACGACGATACGACAAATAAAGCAAGAAAACTTTGTTACAATATAGTGTTAGCTAAAGGAGCAGGTATGATAGAACGTAAGAGAATAACGTTAAATGAAAAAGACGTTTTTTCGCGATATTTTTCGAATATCGACAATTCAACCTATAATTTTACAAATATGTTTATGTGGGAAGGAAACGGTGCCATTACCTATGCCGAGGTTTGCGGCTGTATGGTGCTGTTTTTCCAATTCGGAAAGAATCCGCCCATGGCTTCATATCCTATCGGCTCAGGTAATAAAAAAGAGGCTATAAGGCAAATTTGCGAATATTTAAAAGGTGAGGGCGTAAGACCGCTTTTTCGCAACTTATCCGAGTGGATGAAAGATGAATTAGAAAAGCTCTATCCTGACAAGTTTGACTTTATTTATGACAGAGATAATTCTGACTATGTTTACGAAACAGAAAAGCTAATAACATTAAGCGGTAAAAAACTTCACCAAAAGCGAAATCACTTAAACTATTTTAAAAATAATTATAATTTTGAATATGTAAAACTTACAGAAAATGATATGCCTGAGTGTAAAAAGCTGTTTGAGCGCTGGACAGAGGAAAAGCAAGATGATGACAGTGGCGATAATGCACGCGCGGCAACCTATAAGGTTATTGACAATTTTTCCGCTTTAGGTGTTGTCGGTGGAGGAATTAAAATAGATGGGCAATTAGAGGCGGCCTCTTTTGCTGAACCCGTTACAAACGATACAGTTTTAGCACATTTAGAGTTTGGAAACAGCTTAATTCGTGGTGTGTTTAACGCAATAAATCAGCAGTTTTGTGAACATGAATGGAGCGAATATAAGTATATAAATCGTGAAGAAGATATGGGGCTTTCCGGACTAAGACAGTCAAAACTTGCTTATCGCCCGATATATCTTATTGATAAATATGCTGCAGCTTTAATCGGTGATATTTAAAATAACAGATAAAAGGATGAAATAAATGAGAGTAACTGTAATTGGCGGAGGTCTTGCCGGATGCGAGGCGGCATGGCAGCTTGCAAAATATGGAATAGATGTAGATTTATACGAAATGAAGCCTGATAAAAAAACGCCTGCGCATTCTTTAAATGCGTTGGGTGAGTTGGTGTGCTCAAATTCGTTAAGAGCAGATACCTTAGAAAACGGAGCAGGACTTTTAAAAGCTGAAATGCGACTTTTAGGCTCACTGGTTACTGAATGTGCTGACGCAACCCGTGTTCCAGCAGGCGGAGCTTTGGCGGTTGACCGTGTAGGCTTTGCAAAAATGATGACAGAAAAAATTGAAAATAACCCTAAAATTAATGTTATACACGAAGAAATAACAAAAATTCC
>JAFQAG010000086.1 GCA_017416985.1 Clostridia bacterium | reverse complement strand
GTTTTTGGTTAGATATCACATTGCAAATTGTCAGACAATATGATAATATGTTAATGCACATTAAAATAATGGGAGGAATTATAAAATGGAGCAGAAAACAGTTATCATTACAAATGAATTAGTAAAAAAATACGTTTCAATTGATGACGTTATCGAACAAGTTGAAAACACATGGAAATGGTATGGCGAAGGAAAAGTTATTATGCCGCCGAAAATCACAACAGATATGAGCAGTGCTGGCGTTAACGGATGGTTTAACTCTATGCCTTCATACATCGGACCTATCGATTCAGCAGGTATTAAGGTTGTTGGTGGATATTCAGATAACCCGAAAAAAGGTTTACCGTTTATTCGTTCAAATCTGTTATTAACAAATCCACACGACGGATTTTTACGCGCGCTTATCTGCGGTGACTGGATTTCTGATGCTCGTACAGGTGCTCAGCCTGCAGTTGCTATGAAATATTTAGCTGCTAAAAGCGACATCATTACAGTTATCGGTGCTGGCCGTCAGGCATTTTATGCAGTAACCTGCATCAGTCGCTTACATAAAATCAAAGAACTCAGAATTTGCGATATTTCTAAAGAAGCTCGTGAACGTTTTGCATCATACTTCCCGGATGCTGATTTCGATATCGTACCATATGAATCAAACGAAGAAGCATGCAGAGAGTCAGATGTTATTATTACGCTTACTACAGCCAATGCAGTTTTAGTTGAAGAACCATGGTGCAAACCTGGTAGCTTAGTTCTGACAATGGGTTCTTTCCAGGAAGTTTCAGATGATATTGCCAGAAAGTTTGATAAAATCTATTTAGACCACATCGCTCAGGGTATGCACAGAGGTCAGTTCTTGCCAATGGCAGAACGTGGCGAAATTACCGCAGATGATTTCGCAGCAGAGCTTCCTGAAATTGTAGCAGGCAAAAAGCCGGGCCGTCAGAATCCTGAAGAGCGCTTAATGTGCGAATTAGTTGGTATGGGTAGCCCTGACGTTTGTATCGCAACTTTAGCATACGAACGTGTAACTAAAGCAGGTGAAGCAGTTACTACTGTTGATATGTTAGGTGAATAATTGCGGTTAGCAAATTTAGCACAGAACGTTTAAAGACATAAATAAAAAAGAGACTGTAATACAAATACAGTCTCTTTTATTTCTATTGTCCGTTTTTACTGGTTATGTTCATTATGCACTGTGTTTTTTAGTCTTACTTAATAATCGTGGTACAAGGTATCCGCACAAAAAACCAATTATAGCGCCGACAATTACATCTGATGGAAAATGTACATATAAGTATAAACGAGAAAATGCAATTAAAACCGCTAAAATATATGCTAAAACACCTAATTTGCGATTAGCGTATCTTAGGCTTTCTGCAGCGGCAAACGACGAAACCGTATGCCCTGACGGAAACGAAAAATCGTGGGGAATCGAAATAAGCAAGGGCACATCAGGTCTTATCCAGCATGGTCTTGGTCGTGCAACCAGCGGCTTTAAAGTTAAATTGCAAATTATAAATCCTGCCAAAAGAGATAATAAAACAAACCACCCATTTTTTCGATGTTTTGGAAAAAATATAAGAATAATACCCGATAAAATCCAAATAGCGCCCGAGTTTCCTAAAAACGAAACAAATGGCATAAAGCTATTTAAAAAAGGGCAAGTAAAAAACTTTTTTATGCTGTCTAAAATTACAAAATCAAGCGCGGTCATAGCTAATCCTTTCGAATTTGTATATTATATTTTATACACATATAGTTATTTTATAACTTTTTGATATAAGATTCAAGTAAAAATATGCTTGCTTTTTCACACGTTTTGTGTTATGATTAAAGAAAATGTATTAAATAGAGGTGTGCTTATGTTAGGCGATAAAATAAGAGAACTGCG
>JAFQAG010000008.1 GCA_017416985.1 Clostridia bacterium | reverse complement strand
TGTGCGATAGGTATATTGCAGATGCTCTGTTTTAATCATTTGTGCATTATCTCCTTACCTGTCCGTCTCCGTAGATAATATATTTAGTAGTTGTAAGCTCACAAAGTCCCATTGGGCCTCGTGCGTGAAGTTTTTGAGTTGAAATTCCGATTTCTGCACCAAAGCCAAATTCAAAGCCGTCAGTAAAACGTGTTGATGCGTTAACATAAACTGCCGCTGCATCAACTTCGTTTAAAAATCTGTTTGATGCAAAATAATCTGAGGTTATAATTGCCTCTGAATGACCTGTACCATATTTGTTTATATGGTTTATCGCTTCATCTAAGCCTGACACAACCTTAACCGCTAAAATATAGTCATTATATTCTGTCTGATAGTCTTCTTCTGTTGCCTTGTTAATATGTGGTAAAATTTTGCAGGTTTTTTCGCAACCACGCCACTCTACATTAAATTCTTTCATTGCATCAAATGCCATTGGAAGCACTTCTTGAGATATACTTTCGTCAACAAGCAATGTTTCTGCCGCATTGCAAACAGCAGGTCTGCTTGTTTTGGCGTTGGTGATTATATCAACACCCATTTTCAGTTCTGCGGTACTTTCGATATAAATGTGACAGTTGCCGGTTCCGGTTTCGATAACCGGTACAGTTGCATTCTGAACAACGCTTTTTATTAAACCTGCACCACCACGCGGAATTAACACATCAAGGTATTCATTCATTTTCATCATACGAGTTGCAGTTTCACGAGATGTATCGCATAAAAGCTGAACACTATGTGCAGGAAAGCCTATTTTATCGAGTGCTGCTGTCATTGTATCTACAATGATTTTATTGGAGTTTATTGCTTCGCTGCCACCACGTAAAATGCACGCATTAGATGTTTTTAAACACAAAACTGCCGCATCTACCGTAACATTCGGTCTTGCCTCATAAATTATTCCTATAACACCTAACGGAACACGTTTTTTTCCTATTACCAATCCGTTAGGACGTTTAGTCATTCCAAGCACTTCTCCAACCGGGTCTGGCAGACTTTTTACCTGTCTTGCACCATCTGCCATATCTTTTATGCGCTTTTCTGTAAGAGTTAGTCTGTCGATTAACGCCTGTGTGCCACCCTTTTCTTTAAGTGCATCAACATCTTTTTTGTTTTCTGCCAAAATAGCAGGTATATTATTTTCTAAGCTGTCAGCTATGGCTAAAAGAGCTTTTTCTTTTTGTTCTGTGCTTATGTTCATCAGCTGATAGCTTGCCGCTTTTGCTTGCTTACCTAATAGTTCCAGCATGGTTTCACCTCTTTGCGCAAAACAGGGTTCCTACGCTTTTTCCTTCTAAAATATCATATATAATTCTTGGGTCTTTTCCGTTTGTTATTACCATATCAACACCACTTGCCGTCGCTCTGCGTGCAGCTAATAGTTTTGTGACCATTCCGCCAGTTCCTCTTTTTGAACCTGCGCCACCGGCTGTGCTTAAAAGCTCGTCGGTAATTTCTTCTACCAGTTCAACAAGTTTAGCTGTGCTGTCAGTTCTGGGGTCTGCGCTGTATAAACCGTCTATATCACTTAAAATAATCAATGTTTGTGCACCGATTAAAGATGCAACAACAGCAGAAAGTGTATCGTTATCACCGAATTCGATTTCTTCGGTAGATATTACATCGTTTTCATTTACAATCGGGATTACACCCCACTCTAAAAGCTTTGCAAAGGTATTGATTGCATTTTCTTTTCTGACTGCATCTTCTAACACATTTTTTGTCAAAAGTATTTGTGCAACGCTGCAACCATACTCCGAAAACAGTCTTCCGTATATGCCCATAAGCTCGCTCTGACCTATTGCAGAATATGCCTGCTTTTCTTTTGTGCCGTGTCCGCTATCTGAAAAGCCGATTTTACCTCGACCAACACCAACTGCGCCACTGGTAACTAAAACAACTTCTTTTCCGCTATTTCTTAAGTCTGCAAGCACTCTTACCAAAGTTTCAACACGTTGCAGATTTATATGTCCTGTATCGTGAGTAAGTGTAGAGGTTCCGACCTTTACAACTACTCTTTTAGTATTTTTTAATTCCTCTGATGCCTTAGGCATATTTATGACCTCTTTCTGATGTAAAACCAATTATTTGTTTTCTAAAACAGTAATCCCCTCTATTTCAGGAGTTGACTGAATTGTTGGAGTTAAAATCTCCATTGATGAGTCATACACCAAATGAATGTTATTTCCTGTGAAGTATCCGTTATCTGTACGCTGTCCCTTAACCTCTAAAATCATTATAACGTCCATACGTTCAGGAACTTCCGCTTCTTTTACATCACCTTTAAAACCTGTAATAATGCGTTTTGCAGGCTCAACTTCGACACGAGCAACCTTGCCAAGATATTTATTTGTATCTTTAGCATATACTTCATCGCCTATATGAATAGAGTCTGCTGTCATTGAACGCACTTCTTTAAGTCTCATTCTTACTTCTAATGTATCTAATGTACTTTCACTTATTAATGACTTGTTTTCAGTTAAAACTGCACCGCTTTTAACCTTTGCAAATGCAAGCACAGAGCCTAACACAGCAACAATTACTACAACAATAACCAGCAGGTCTATAATACTTATTTTGCCAAATAATTTGCCTTTTTGATCTATAAACATTATTTCATCTCCTCCAGTTTTTCAACATCGTAGTCCATACCTATAATATAACCCTTAATTGCTGCGCTTTCTGAACGGTATGCAACCTGCTTGCCTATTTTGATTTTTTCATCACCTGATTTTAAATCAGGATATGCAACTTCAGCCTCAAGTCTTATAACTATACGACCATCTAACTTACCCTCGATTTCTTCGTATCCTAAAGAAAGAGTTTCGTTATTCTGCGTTAAATAACGTGATGTTTGTGTTTCAAAAGACACAATCTCACCCACCGGCTGCTTCGTTACACCGTCAACAACCTTTTCGCCCTCAATAATATAATTAAAGTACTCGGGGTCTTTCTGAAGAACCTCGATTGTGTAATCAACGGTTAAAGTTTCTGCGCTGCCTGTGCCGCCTTTAGTAAAATACCATCCGCCAAAAGCTAATACAGCTATTATAATCAATACAATAATTAAATCCAACAGATTTAATTTACCAAAAAGTCTGCCTTTATCATCAATGAACATTTTTGGTTACCTCCTCATAAAATTTTTCAATATTTTCTACCATAAACTTAGCTTTAAATTTTTCTTCGTAGTTACGATAAGCATTTTCGGATAATTCAATATAACGTGATTCATTCTCCATTATCTTTATCATAGCATCAGCTAAAGATGCGCTATCGCCTACTCCTGTTAAATATCCGTTTACACCGTTTTTAATAACTTCAGGATTTCCGCCTGTTAATGTTGCAATCGTTGGTCTTCCCACGCTCATTGCTTCTAATATCGCAAGGCTCATCGCTTCTGACTCTGACGAAATAACATTTACATTTGATGTTCCTAAAAGGATTGATGTATCTTTTACGTATCCCGTAAATATAACGTCATCAGCTATGCCGTAAGACTTTGCTTTGTCTTCAAGCTCTGCTCTTAGAGAGCCATCGCCGACTATTAAAAATTTTGCATGATAGCCTGCTTTTTTTAGTTCACGTGCAGCCTTTAAAAAATATCGGTGACCTTTTACCTTTTCCAATCTTGCAAAGATAGAAAATACAAATTCATTGTCTTTTATTCCTAAGGTCGCTCTTTCTAAGAGTAACGCCTCAACAGGATGCGTCTTTACAGGCTCGACACCGTTATAGATTACTTTAACCTTTTCGGGTTTAATTCCACCCTCGTAAAGATTTTGCGCAACTGCATCAGCAACTGCAATATAATAATCGCACAAAAGATTATTTAAAAATCCCATTGCTGCCGCCTTTATTTTAGACATTGGCGGTTCTATGCAATGCCTTGTTGCAACTATAAAAGGAACTTTTGCTTTTCTTCCTGCTATTCTTGCCGACAGGCTTGCATGTGTATGCAAAATATCAGGTTTTATGTTTTTTAAAACTCCTTTTAAAAACTTTACGCAGTTTTTATCATATGATTTATCAGCCATATGCGGTGCTTCGATTAACTCCACATCGCTGTGCTGAGTAATAAACTCGATTAATGCACTTTGTTCAGGTACAATTACGGTTACTTTAAACCTCTCGCGGTCAAAATACTTTAAATAGTTTAAAAGATACCGACCAGCTCCACCAATATTGGTGTCCGAAACAACTTGTACCACTTTTAACATATTTCGGCCTCCTTTTATGTCTTATTCATCTTTTTGCTTATTGATATTTACTCCTGCCGAAACCAGACCTAACACAATCCAGAAAATAAGCAGCATTTTATAGTTGTACCACACATTGTCGGTAAGCCCCTGAAATAAGTATCCTAAAATACCTGCCGATGCACCTAATACAACTGTTGCGCAAACTCCTCCACGCTTTCTGTAAACCGCAAGCGCAAACGCCTGGCGGATAAATGCTATAATCAAAGCAAAAAATGAAACTATACCTATTAATCCCATTTCAACCCATATCTGCAGGAACAGATTATGTGAGTGAAGTGCAAAATTTGCGCCTGCTAAAGCATATTTAGGATATATCATTGCAAACGCCTCTGAGCCTAAGCCTATACCCGACATCCAGAAATCACGTATCAGTTTAACTGATGCCATCCAGATTGACACACGGTATGCTGTTGAAGTATCTTTGGTGTTTCCTATTGACAAAATTCTCTGTGTTATTGCATTGTCAGTACTCAATATAAACGGCAATGCAAAAAGTGCAACAACACCGGCAAGCGCCCATCGCTTATCCATAACAAGCAAAAACAGAGCAACTGCGAGCATAACACCAAGCCATGCACCTCTCGACCAGGTAAATACAATACACGCACACAAACACAAAACTATAAAGGTATAAACCATTTTATGTCCGTGCTTTTTATTAGCCCACAAAAGCGCTGCAGTTGTAGGAATCATTATTACCAAAAATTCACCTAAAACATTCGGATTATCAAATGTTGAATAAACACGGGTTTTAATTGACTGGAACATATCGCTATCTACCCACGATTTTTGAGAACTGATTCCAGTAAAATTCTGAAGTATTCCATAAAGTGCAACGACACAGCTTACTAAAGCAAATGATACGACCAGTGCTTTCCACTTTTTATGCGAATCTGTTGTTGCAACTATTACAAAGTAGAATAAAATGTATGAAAAATATATCATTAATATCTGTGCACTCTTTATGAATGTAAACGAATTTATCACACCGTATGCTAAAGCTCCCATAAAGAATATTACAAATATATCAAGCGAGGATGTTTTAAATTTAAAGTTTCTGTTAGTCAGCATTTTTAATACTAACGATACAACGCACAAAAGACACATTCCTGCCAGAATAGTTGTAGGAAGCATCGGCGAGCCTATTACAGTAAGAAAAACACCTAACTCTAAGTATTTTATAACCAACAATGCTCCGAACATTCCGCCAACTAATATTACAAATATTTTTAATGGTAATAAAACCGCTAATATTCCGCAGCAAATGCCTACAAAAGTACCGAAAAGCATTCCACTTGCAACGATATCTTTATCCTGCAAAAACAGCTTGCTTGACTCTTTTTTTACATCACAGAACAATCCGCCAAAGCTTCTTAAAAATTCGCTTCCTTTAAAAAGAGATTTAGGACTGCGGTTAATTAATATCATAAGTATTGCAAAAACAACGACAGCACCGCATATTGCAAGCAGTACAATATTTATTCCGTTTAATATTGTGTTAAATACCATAAACGTAACAGCAAAAAAGAATAAAATTACGCCATAAATGCGTATGCTTACAAGCTCCCAGTTGTTTGCAAGCCTTAAGATGTTACTGCTTTCAACTGCATTTTCCCAAAACGCTCCTGTTTTTTGTGCTATAAAGCTGCATAACTTTACAGGAGAAGATATAACACGATATAATAAACTCGCCTCGCACATATCCTTTGTATTAAGACCTGCGCAAAAGAATTTTCCTAAAAAGCTGTACTTAAAGCATTTACCCAAAAACGCACAAACTGAATTATATGCTTTGCCAAATATACTTTCATCAAACCATACAGCTAAAGCATGAAAGATTTTAGCAAAAAATTTATAAATACTGCTTTCCACACCTTACCCTCCTTTTAATTATGCTTTCTTTTAAGCATTGATAAGATTCCGGTTACTTCTTCTATTTTAAATATAACAGTCATAACCAAATAAATTATAACTCCAACAATTCCCGGTATAGCCAGATTTAAAAATTTACCTATATAATCTGTTCCAAAATTCAGTGCATTTGCTAAAAGCCACGTAACAATGCCTGTTACCGCTCCGCAAACAAGCAGTTTTAATAAAAGTAAAATAAATTTTTTATCCGTCAAATGATATCTTTTATTTATAGTAAGTAAAAGCGCTAACGCAATAATTGTTGATGCAACAGATGCCGAAACAGCAAGTCCGCCAAGACCTGTATTAAACCCTTTTACCAATGCAAAACAAAGCAAAATGTTAATAACTATTCCACCCATTGCTATATACATTGGTGTTTTTGCATCTTGCGTTGAGTAAAATGCTTTGTTTAATATCTCCTGAACACCAAAGCCTAACATTCCAAGAGAATAAAACATAAGCGCCTTTGATGTAAGCGCTGTTGATTCTGCGCCGAATTCGCCACGCTCAAAAACCAACCGAACAAGCGGTACTCTTAATATTAAGAACAA
This sequence comes from Clostridia bacterium, assembly GCA_017416985.1. GTDB lineage: Bacteria > Bacillota > Clostridia > UBA1381 > UBA9506 > RGIG1666. Next base: position 5,133 of record JAFQAG010000008.1, on the reverse strand, counting down.
CACCATAACTGGCATTATTATAACCAATACCGCACGAACTGTCTTTAAGACTACTTCTTTAAACTCTGTTTTGTCCTCATTTACCGCCATTCGTGACATCGACGGAAATAACATATTAGAAATTGCATATGTTAAAACTCCTACAAAAATAATGTAGAGTTTATTTGCATAATCTAAAGCAGGAACTGCCTGACCACCATTTAAGCCAGATGCAAGATTTATATTTATCATCGAATTTATCGGCTGAACCCACGAGCTTATTAATATTGGCAGCGCAAGCTTTGCCGATTTTTTTATTCCTTCGTTTTTAATATCTAAAACAAATCTGTATTTATATTTTTTCTTAATTAACGACGGCAACTGTACAATAACCTGCAAACTCCAGCCGATGAGCATTGCGATTGCTATTCCTACAATTCCGAATTTTTTGCCGAATATTAAAAGGTAAAGTACCATTATGCCGTTTGATGCAAGACTTATCGCCGCCGGAACGTTAAATTCACCAAATGATTGAAGTATTCCTGCAATCGCATAGGCAAATGCCGTAAAAATCATTGTCGGAAACAAAATTATTACAAGCTCGGCTGCAAGAGTCTTTGCCTCTTTTTCAAGTCCGCCGCCTATTAAATTTACAATCTGATTTGAAAAAACAATACCAAGTGCACAAATTATTCCGGTTATAATTAAAATACCGTTTAAAAAGGTATTTGAATATTTAAGAGCCTCATCTTTCTGCCCTTTTTCAAGATATTCATTAAACACCGGAATAAAAGCAGAAGAAATTGCCGCACCTAAAGCTATATCAAAAAACAAAAGCGGTATGCGGCTGGCAGTTGAAAAAGCCTGGGCAATGTATCCTGTGCCATAAAGCGATGCAAATAAAACTTCTCGATACATTCCGAGGATTTTTGCAAAAAGTGTGGCAAAAATCATTATCCCTGCCGTTTTAAATACATTTTTTACATTAAGCATAATACTATTTCCTTTTTAAAGACAATATATCTGCAATTTATTATATAGTATATTATTATATAATTTAAGCACTAAATTGTCAATATTTTCGCCTATCTTTTGGCAATAAATGAAGGAAATTTCTTGTTTTTATTTAGAAATTAAATATTTTTTCAAAAATTATGAAAAAAGTTCTTGCATTTATATCCATTTTGTGATATATTATTTAGGCAAAATACGCACACACAATGATTTTAAAGGACGGTGCCCTTTAGGGTTCCCTTTAAAGTGTGATTTGTGTGGAGGAATTGCAAATAAAACCGGAGGTGACATTAAATGTCAGTTATTTCAATGAAACAGTTACTGGAGGCCGGAGTTCATTTCGGTCACCAAACAAGAAGATGGAACCCAAAAATGGCTGAGTACATCTTCACAGAAAGAAACGGTATCTACATTATCGATTTGCAGAAAACCGTTAAAAAAATCGAAGAGGCTTATGCTTTCATCCGCGATATCGCAGCTGATGGCAAAGATGTTCTTTTCGTAGGTACAAAAAAACAGGCTCAGGATTCTATTAAGGAAGAAGCTGAGAGAGTTGGTATGTACTGGGTTAATGCTAGATGGCTCGGTGGTATGATGACCAACTTCAAAACAATCAAACAGAGAATCGACCGTTTAGAACAGCTCGTTCGTATGGAAGAAGACGGCACATTTGATCTTCTCCCGAAGAAAGAAGTTTTAAACTTAAAGGGCGAAAGAGAAAAGCTCGAAAAATTCTTAGGCGGAATCAAAGATATGAAGCGTCTGCCGGGTGCTCTTTTCGTAGTTGATCCAAGAAAAGAAAAGATTGCTATTGCAGAGGCTAAAAAACTCGGTATCCCCGTTGTTGCTATCGTTGATACCAACTGTGATCCGGAAGAAGTTGATTACGTAATTCCAGGTAACGATGATGCTATCCGTGCGGTAAAACTTATTGCTGGTACTATCGCAAACGCTATCATCGAAGGTCGTCAGGGTGCAGACGCAGTTACTCCTGTATCTTTAGACGGCGTTGCTGAAGATGCTGAGGCTTCTGACGCAGAATAATTCGAGATTATAGGAGGAATAAATCATGGCTTTTACTGCTAGTGATGTTAAAACTTTAAGAGAACGCACCGGTTGCGGTATGATGGACTGTAAAAAGGCACTTACCGATGCTAACGGTGATATGGATAAAGCAATTGAAATTTTAAGAGAAAAAGGTCTTGCTACTGCTGCTAAAAAAGCAGGCAGAATTGCATCTGAAGGTATCGTTAAAGTTTACATGAGCGACGACAAAAAAGTAAGCGTTCTGCTCGAAGTAAACTCAGAAACTGACTTCGTTGCTAAAAACAACGAGTTCCAGGATTTCGTTACCGAGGTTGCTAAAGTTGTTGCCGATGCTAACCCTGCTGATGTTGAAGCTTTAAAAGCAACTAAGCTTGGCGATGTAACAGTCGACGAAGCTTTAACAGCTTTAATCGCAAAAATCGGTGAAAATATGAATATCAGAAGATTTGCTCGTTTTGAAGGCAATGTTTGCTGCTACTCTCACGGTGCAGGCAGAATCGGTGTTATTGTTAAAGCAGAAGATGCTTTAAATGACGAAGCTTATGAAGCTGCAAGAGATGTTGCAATGCAGATTGCTGCTATTAATCCGCTCTACTTGTCAAAGGACGTTGTTCCTGAAGCTGATGTTGAACATGAAAAACGCATTATTCTGGCTCAGATTAAAGAAGATCCGAAAAATGCAAACAAACCTGAAAACATCCTTGAAAAGATGGTTGGCGGAAAAATCAACAAGTTCTTCGAGCAGAACTGCTTGCTCCAGCAGGAATTTGTTAAAGATGGCGACTTAAAGGTTGAACAGTACCTCGCATCTAAGGGTGTTAAACTTGTTGACTATGTTCGTTTCGAAAAAGGTGAAGGCTTAGAAAAGAAAGAAGAAAACTTCGCTGACGAAATCGCTAAGATGGTACAATAATTAATTAAACATAATAAATTTAGCCGAAGATGAAAATCTTTCGGCTAAATTTTTAATAATACGGAGGACATAATGCGAATTTATCCGGCAATAGATATTAAAGACGGAAAATGCGTCAGACTTACACAAGGCAGCTTTTCAGATGTTACAGTTTACGGTGACGAGCCTGTTAAAATAGCTAAAAAATGGGAGCTATCTGGTGCAGAGTTTTTACATACCGTTGATTTAGACGGAGCACAAAAAGGCTCTGGAATTAACCGTCAGGTTATTATTAAAATAGCCCAGACTCTTAAAATTCCTGTTCAAACCGGTGGTTGAATAAGAACAATCGAGGATATAAGAGAGCTTATTGAAGGTGGCGTTAGCCGTGTTATTTTGGGCACTGTAGCTGTGAAAAATCCAGAATTGGTTGCTCAGGCTGTCGAAGAATTTGGTGACAAAATCGCTGTTGGAATTGATGCAAAAGACGGTTTGGTTGCTATTTCAGGCTGGGAAGAGGTTTCTTCTGTTTCGGCCTTAGAATTAGCTGAACAAATGTGCAATAAAGGCGTTAAAACCATTATTTATACTGATATCGCAACGGATGGAATGCTCACAGGTCCTAATGTAAGTGCGATGAAACAGATGGCTGATTCAGTCAGTGCAAATATTATTGCATCCGGCGGAGTTGGCTCAACTGATGATATCATTTCACTTATTTCCACAGGTGTTGAGGGTGTTATCGTTGGAAAGGCTCTTTATGCCGGTAAAGTTGACTTAAAAGATGCTCTTTATCGTCTCGCATCAACAGGAGGAGAAAAATGCTGACAAAACGTATTATCCCCTGCCTTGACGTTCATAACGGACGAGTGGTTAAGGGCGTAAATTTTGTTGATTTAAAAGATGCCGGCGACCCGGTAGAAATCGCCAAAGCATACGACGCTGCCGGTGCTGACGAACTGGTATTTTTAGATATAACCGCATCGTCAGATGCCCGTAATATTATTTTGAATTTAGTTCACAAAACCGCCGAACAGGTATTTATACCATTTACTGTTGGTGGTGGAATAAGAACTGTTGAAGACTTCAGAGAAATATTAAAAGCAGGTGCTGATAAAATTTCAGTCAATTCTGCTGCTATAAAGCGCCCTGAATTGATTTCAGAAGCGGCTTATAAGTTTGGCTCTCAATGCGTTGTTGTGGCAATCGATGCTAAGCGAAAAGAAGACGGCAATTTTTCTGTTTTCTTAAACGGTGGCCGTGTCGATACAGGACTTGACGCAATCGAATGGGCAAAAAAAACTGAAGAACTAGGTGCTGGCGAAATTCTTTTAACTAGCATGGATGCAGACGGAACAAAAGCAGGCTATGACCTTGAATTAACCAAAAAGGTGTCTGATAGCGTAAATATTCCGGTCATTGCATCAGGCGGTGCAGGCACTCTACCCCACTTTTATGATGCAATAGAATTAGCTGGTGCTGATGCAGTTTTAGCAGCATCACTCTTTCACTATAAAGAATTAACAATCAAAGAATTAAAAGAATATTTAAAAGGTCGGGGCATTCCGGTCAGATTATAATATTCCGAAAGGACGATATATATGGAGTTAAATATTAAATTTGACGAAAAAGGTTTAGTTCCTGCAGTTGCGCAGGATTATATTTCAGGCAAGGTGCTTATGGTTGCATACATGAACGAGGAATCCCTCCGCCTTACCATCGAAACAGGAAAGGCAACATATTTCAGCCGTTCTCGTCAGGAGCTGTGGGTTAAAGGTGCACATTCAGGCAATCTGCAGTTAGTTAAAGAAATTTTAGTCGACTGCGACCAGGATACTCTTATTTTAAAGGTTGACCCTCAGGGACCTGCTTGTCATACAGGACACGAAACCTGTTTTTATCGTAAATTAGCCGATGATGTTTTAGTAGAAGATGAACGCGATGCATCATCTTTAGCTGTTTTAAAGGATGTCTACGATGTAATTAAAGGACGCAAGGAAAATCCCGTAGAGGGTTCTTATACAAACTATCTTTTCGAAAAAGGAATTGACAAACAGCTTAAAAAGGTAGGCGAAGAGGCTGCTGAGGTTATTATCGCATCTAAAAATCCTGATGTAAGCGAATTAAGATACGAAGCATCTGACCTTTTATATCATTTAATGGTAGTTATGGTTGAACGTGGTCTTACGTGGGAAGACCTC
>JAFQAG010000085.1 GCA_017416985.1 Clostridia bacterium | reverse complement strand
TTGGCAAATACACGCAGGCTGCTCTTGATGTACGTACTCACGTTATCCTTTACTATTTTTCAGATAAAAGTCTGATTAATAGAGGCTTTGTTGATTTGACTTCATATTTCGACACAGCTTTATGGGCAAGCAATGCGGTTATAGAAAACGGAACAATATCTAATATTGTTGAGGATTCGGGTAAAGTGGTAGGTTCTACCGGTCTTTCGCATATGTCCGGCTCGGTCATTTATTGTTTTGATGTTGAACTTGGGATTGCACCGGACCAGTTCCTCGGAATAGGACTTAACCTGTATAACTCGGCTTACCAGTATGTGGGTACAAACCGCGGCTATTTTATGTGTATTAAGGATAGCTTGATTGAACTGCAAAAGACAGATGGTAGTTCAAATGCGGTTATAGATGTTAAAGATGTTGCGATTTGTGACGGACAGAAACATTCAATCTGCTGGGGCGTAATTAACACAGCAGCAGGCTGTCATGTAATTGCAATTATTGACGGCGAGATAGTATTCAGCTATTCGGACACTACTGACACAGCTCCAACAGATGTTCCGATGCAGTTCGTAACCTCGACAACTGGTAAGCTCGGAAATTCTATAATTTTATCAAAGAGCAAAACTATGCCAACCGCAGAAGAATTTGAGGCTATCGTAAAAAATGCGGAGTATAAGGCAGCGCAGTCGGTGCTTGCGACTTTTCCCGATGTTACGGGACTTAAGGTTATTAAGGCGAATGCGAGCAAGATCCTGACTGAAGATGCCATAATAGATGTGTCCTACGCAATGCCTGAGTATAAAAATGACAGTATGATGATTCCAGCGATGGCTGTGGCAAAAATGTTTGGTGGAGTGGCAAATGCAAACAGAAATGGAGTGACACTTACTGTACGTGATGTGACCATGGGTTTTGTAGACGGAGCAGCATCATACATAGCAGGTAGCGAAACAAAAACGTCAAAGCAGTCGGCATATATGAAAAACGGCTATCTTATGATAGCAGTACAGGATGTACTGTCTGCTATCGGGATTGAGCTTTCGGATGATTTCTTTAATGGTATGAGTACCATCACAGATACTGGCTCAGTTAACACCGTTAACGAGGCAAGACAGCTGGCAAAATCATCCGCAATTATTGATAAAATCATGTCTTATAATGATACCAATGACGTGTATTTTAAAGACTTAAAATAAAAGGAGATGTTTTTATGGTAAAAAGACTTTTGTCAATCTTAATTACCTTGGTGCTCGCGGTGAGCATAGGAATCGCTCCGGCAGTGAGCGCGGCAGAAAACTACGATGATTATGCGCCAGGGGATAAGCCGGCGAATATGCTCGGCGGTACATCTAATGATGTGTCGGGCGCAACAGGTGGTTCTTCCTATACAGATAATGGTTCGTATGTTACTGTAGATTACACTAACGGAAGAACGTTTATTGTAAAAGAAGGAGGAGCTGCAGGTGCAGCTGCATCGCATTACTACAATATTGTAGGTCTTTATATAGATAAAAGCAGAACAAATGGTCTTAATGGTCAAACGTTTACTTCAGGTGAAGATTATGTTGTGGAAATGCAGCTTAAAAATATGAATTCATCTGTTGTCAGTGCCCCGGAATTTGCTGTTGGTTTTTATTCTAGCGATGCTGATGAGAAATCCTGTTTTCCAATGGCAAGAAGCACTGTTACATCGGCAGATACATATCAGGATTTTAAAACCACGTTGCATGTGGATAATGGCGGAAATTTAGCAACTATCTTTTTAGGTTATCCAAAAGACAATATGGCAGACGGTGCGCAGGTTAGCTTTAAACGAGATGCCTTTTATATTGCCAAAGAAACCGCATGCGACATCTCTGTTACAACTGACAGTTCTAATGCTGTTGCAGGTGGTACAACAACGGTAAAAGCTCAGCTTTTAAATCAGTCAGGTCTTACCGGAAATTTACCTCAAAGCTTTACATGGAAAGCTTTAAATGCTGATAAAACAGCAGAAGTAGCGGAAATTGCTGTTGCAGCAGGCGAAAACGGAACAGCAACCGTTTCAGTAGGTAGCGGCGTTACAGCAGGAGATTATTATATTCTGGCGATCGCAGATGAAAAAGACGCAAATAACGCAACAATTCAGAAAAGTGTGAAGATTTCGGTCATTGATACAACAGATTTAGAACCTACAGTAACAAAAGCTAACAACATGATAACAGCCTCCGTATCAAGCCTTACGTCTGCATCACAAACCAGTTCAGGAATGACATACGTTGGAGAAACGGAAGGCTGTGGATTGTCGGTTGATTCAGGTAAATCTTCAAGTCTTACACGTACTGTAAACGGATCATACAGAGTGAAAGGCCATAACGCAGATTATAATAACTACATAATTGAATCCGGCAAGAACTATGTTGTAGAAATGCAACTGAAAAATATAGGAACATCCGCCGCTCCGACCTTTGGTGTTATGCTTGCAAGTGATGCTACAGGCAATAACGGCGTTGCTAAAACTGTTGCAGTTACAGAAACGACAGGCTGGCAGGACTTTAAATATACCTTAAAGGCTACGGATGCACATTCGTATATTATCCTTGGTTTTGGCGCAGACCCCGGTGAGGGTTCTAAGGTTATTGTGAAAAATAACTCATTCTATATTGCAGAGGAGCAGGCATATAATCTGAATGTTACTTGTGACAGTCCTAATGTTCTCGCAGGAGGCACAATAGCAGTTAAGGCACAAATGCTTAACCAGTCAGGCATGACAGGCAATCTGTCCCAAGGCTTTACCTGGATGGCTTTAACAGCAGACAGGACAGCAATAGCCGAGGGAATTACTGTTACTCCGGCAGCGGATGGTACAGCAACTGTTTCCGTGGCTGATAGTGTAACAGCAGGTGATTATGTTATTTTGGCGGCTTCGAATAGTTACAGTCAATTCCGTAAAGGTGTTACAATTAATGTTGTTGGTACTGATGATGCAAAACCTACTGTAATAAAAGCTAACAACATGATAACAGCCTCCGTATCAAGCCTTACGTCTGCATCACAAACCAGCTCAGGAATGACATACGTTGGAGAAACGGAAGGCTGTGGATTGTCGGTTGATTCAGGTAAATCTTCAAGTCTTACACGTACTGTAAACGGATCATACAGAGTGAAAGGCCAT
>JAFQAG010000084.1 GCA_017416985.1 Clostridia bacterium | reverse complement strand
GCAGCCGGTATTTTTTCGGTGTACCAGCACAAAAGGCTTTTTAGATTAATAATTTCTAGTTTTATTGGTTAGCAACTAATAAACTAACCCCATAGCACACGGGTTTATAGTGTGCCTATACGCCGCTGAGATGGTCAATCGTGGTTCGATTCCACGGGCGGTATGGTTACAACCAATAATAAACCTGCCCCCGGCATACGGGTAAATGTATGCCTTTTTTGATATATTCCGCGTCATCCTTTCAACGCGGTTTATATATACTCACTTCTCATTCTTCCAATTGAAGATTGTCTTTTCACAGTTTATATTATATTACTTTTGATTATTTCGTTTGAGCAAATAGCCGTTAACTAATCCGAAAGATTAACGGATTGCCAAAATACGCAAGGTGTGTTGCGTACTATGACCGATTAGGCAAGCTATTTAAACAGTGCAATTCTGTTATCGGTTACTATTTTCAATCTCATTTCATTTCTTTTTGTTTCTTGCTGTGTCGTGCTTGAAACAGGCTGTCTTTGAGTTGTTCCAGCCTTGACCAAAGAACCGTTACTGTAGGGGTAGCGATTGTATTTTTTGTTTTTTCTTAAATTGAGGGGTTACACCTTACGATTTAAGTTTAGCAGATTTTGCAGTTGCTACCCCTATTTTTTTGCGTATGGAGGAAAATTTATGATTATCAGATGTTCAAATTACGAAACAGCAAAGCAAGCTGTAAAGCAAGTTTTGCAGACAGATAAAAAGATTCGTCAAATTGGCGGCGATACCATTGTTATTTACATTGACAAGCACTTGACCGCTCCTATTATTGACGATTCCACCGACAACCAGCGCGGCAAGGTTGAATTATACCGCCGTGTGTGCCGTCATCCTCATGTGTTGGCGCAGTTGGGAAATGTAATGATTGCTATGGATGAATTGCACCGGCGCAAGAGTTACTTATTTGACAATCCAACGGACGAACCGATTGTGATTAGTGTAAATTCGATTATTAACGCATTTGCAAATGATATGTTTGCATTTGAGATTTTATAAAACGGAGGAAAATTTTATGTACAATCAGATTAAAAAAGAGGTTGCAGATATTCTAGCGCCCGAAAACTTTACCTTTACCGAAGAAGAAAAGGTAGAAATTTCAAACGATTTTGCAAAGGCTATTAAGCCTATGATTTTTGAAATCTTTGCAACTAACCCAAATAGAGCTGCCGACTTACTGTTAAACATGACAGATGCGTTTGTGTATGGCACACAGACTATGTATGTTGCCATGATGGAGAAAATTAAAGCAGCCGTCGCAGAAGTGGCAAAGATTGAGCCGCCCGCTACGGACGCTCCAGTTGTGCGTGGTCGTATTCCTGAAAAGGACATGAAGCGTGTAGCCGATATTTTAGATGATGCCGTTAATGAAGTATTGAACGGCTTGAATACCGTTAGTGTAAAGTTAGAACTTAGCGACAATTCCGCTCATGAGTGCGATTGTGATAACTGCAAGCGCCGCTATACCGTTTTTGACGGAAAATCCCCTATTAAGGTGTTTAAGACTGAGGCGGAATATCTTGAATATTTGAATAGCAAAAACAAGTAAAGAACAAACCGGAAGAAAGGACTAAACTATGACTTACTGGAAGCTCATTGACGGGTCGGATTTTATCGGTGTGGCTACCAGTTACGCTTTTATCCGATTCCAAACTAAACATAAAATTATGCTCGTCTGTGATGTATCAGAGGCGCAGTATATCATGCATAACGAAGCAATTTATCATGCTAATTGGATGGTGCCGGAACACTCCGAAAAGCGTGGACAATACAAAACTATCGAAGTTATTCAAATCGATGAAGCAGAATATAACTTGCTGGCTGAAGTGGAAGATTACGAAATTCCAGAGCCGGAGTATGTAGAACCACCACAGGAAATTATTGTTGATTTGGTCGAACAGATTACCATTGATTATCTGGTTGATAACAAGATTAAATCTATGAGTGCAGCTTGTCACAATGCCATTACAAACGGCTTTGACATTACCTTGTCTGACGGCGAGACCGTCCATTTTAGCTGTACAACGCAAGACCAGCTAAATTTAATTACCCTGGCAAATATGGCATCTAATGGTGCTATGGAGGCTTACCCATACCACGCAGACGGTCAATTGTGCAAGTATTTTTCTGCTGATGAAATCGCCGCAATTGTGGCAAAAATGCAAATGCTGATTGCAAGAGAAACCACATATTTTAACAGCCTGAAAGCGTACATTTACAGCCTGAAGGATAAAACAGAGATTGCAGCGGTTTACTATGGCGTTGATATTCCGGCTGAGTATCAAAGCGAAGTTTACAAAGACTTATTTTTAGGAGAATGAAAAAATGCAGAAAAACGGTGTAGAAATTGAAGGATTAGACAAGTATAACGTTGGTTTTTACCGTGGGAACGACTTACAAATTTTAAGGTCATTTGACGGCAAAGACGAAGCGTTAGAATTTGGAAATACATACTTTGAAACTTACCGTAAAAAGCAAAACAAGGGCGTTTTGGTCTGTGTCTACCGTGAACCAAAGAATAACCGATTTTTCGAGAACTTTGTGGACAAAGAGGTTAATACATGGTTTGACACGGACGCTTATTTAGAGTTTGACCGGAAACGGGCAGAAGCAAGAGCGGCTAGAAAAGCCATTTATGCAAAAGCTCAGAGCGCCGATTATTAATATATAATATATATAAATATAAGACTAGTCTTACTTGTAGTATTACATATAAGACTAGTCTTACTTATAATACAAGTCAATTTTTATATAAGAGTCTTATATTAAGACAGACTCTAAAAGAAATATAAAAATTAACTTGTGCGTTTGATTTGAAAAATCAACGCAATAACCAAAGCAATAGAATCTGTGTTTTATGCGGCTTTGGTTATTTGAATTAATACAATTTTGCCGGATTGGAGATAACTATGGAAAGTGTGTTAATCACTGCTATTATTTGTGCGACTATTGTTTTAATTACGCTGATTAGCAAAAAGAAGTAAAAACACATGATTATTTAATGTGTTTGTGTGTAAAAAATGTTTGATTTTTCGACTTTTGAAAGGAGGTTGTTAACATGGGTTCAGAGGTCAAAAATAACCAGCCTAAGAAGGAACGCAAGAGACAAAAGCTATTAGGTGATAAGCAGATGAAGTGTATTCAACTCCTCCTATCAGGAGAGTTAAACCATACCGAGATTGCAAAGGAATTGAAGATTAGTAGAAATACCATCTATAAGTGGAAGAAAGACCCTTTGTTTATGGCTGAGCTACAAAAGTGTGCGGACGATATAAAATCCCGGACTCAGCGTTATTTAGATTATCGGTCACTAGAAGCGGCTAAAGCACTGTGGGGAATGGCTACAAGTGACGCTGTAACACTATCTAAGACTAGAGCCGGTATTTATAACGAGTGGTTAGACCGCACTATGGGCAAGCCTACAACTAGCGTAACTGTGGAGCATAAGCAGGATGAAGCCAATGAGACCAGCTTAAAAGAAATGCTAGCCGCAGTTAAAGAGCGTTTAGACCGTGAAAAAGCCTAAAAACAAGTCCGAATTTTGGTGTTTTACGGACTTGCCCTATTTTATGCCCCCTATTAGGGCGGCTAAATGATGCTAATAAAATTTATGTTTTATTGTACCCCTGCCCCATGGGAGAGGGTAAAAATATACTAGCGTGGACACAGGGAGGACACAAGCCATATATACCGCCCTGTTATCCCCCTTATACCCCTTGTTTATTTGCTCTAAATGTTTTGTATTTCCTGAATTAATGGAAGTATTTAAAACATTTGGAGCTATTTTATTATGTGTGACCATGCATTGTTAGTTAGATACTTAACAAACCCCATGGTCGGCACAAGACAAGAAAACAGCTTGCTTTGTGGGTATGGGGTGGGGCTGTTGTCATGCCGAAAATAAAAGAAAACCAAAAGAACAAAATAATTAATTGTCCGTCTGCCGTGGCGCTCTGTGTGCCTTTGTAACGGACGAAAAATAAATAAATGCAAGTGGGTTTGTAATTTGCTTTCGTTTGTGAGGTTGTCGCCGTCCGTCTGCTGTGGTGGCTGGCTGTTGGTCGATGTGTAGCCGTTGAGGGGGTAGCATTCTCTTTTTCGCCATTGCCCAGGGGCGGGCGGGAGCCTCTAAAAAAATTCTCAGCAAAATTTAACCCCAGGAGGAAATATGAAAACTATCAGACAATCACTTTACCGGTTTGCGCACGAACAAACCGCACTAGACTACTTTTTAAGATTCTTGCTTTGCATTTACTGCATTGCAACTATTTTTGTATAACGGAGGAAAATTATATGTTCATGAATCGAAAAATCAGAAAAACAATAAAAGAAACTGAAATTAATTCGATTAGAGAAAGTGCCACGACAAGCAAGCCTCTAATTTGCTTTACAAACAGAAGAAAAAACCAGCTTATCAGAATGGCAAAGAGACGCGGTTTAGATATTCCTACGCCTATTAACCTAAATGACCTACATAACGTTGCCCTACCTTATGAGCTTAGTGCAATTCTCCCATCGACTGGACAAACTATGTCTGTTGGTATTAATCAACATGGCGTTTTTTATTTGGTTTCGGCATTTGCAGACCTACAAGAGCATATACACTCTGATTAAATATAACTTTCACTCTAACGGAAGGGAGGAAACAATATTAACACGCTGACAAAGCAAAACGGCGAACAAATCACCCTGTATTGGTTGGTTAAGCTGTATGGTGAAGAAGCAGGAACAGCCATATTTACAGAGCATTACTTGCAAAACAAAATCTTTACTTATCATGGTTTAGCATGGCAGTTAGGCAAAGAATGCTTGCCGTATTTCTGCGAGATATTTTTGCATGACCTGCTATTTGATTATTCCGGCGGTAAAGTGCCGCTATCCAAATTGCATTATGAGATTTGGGACGAGCTGCAAAACACGCTGCTAAATAAATCTGACACGAGACACTTATACATTTTGCCCCGTGGCTTTGGTAAAACCAACACTATAACGTTGGTTGCTGCTATGTGGTCGGCGCTGTATTGCGTCCATCCTTTTACCGTTATTCAATCTGCCGTTAGTGACAGAGCGGAAAACTTTATTAGCAATATCAAGTTACAGTTGGAAGATAACAAAATGATTGATATGTGCTTTGGTCAAGTGCATAACAAAAATCTTTGCTGGAATGCAAAGGCAATTGAACTAGATATAAAACCGCAGCGGACACGAATTGAAGCCGTTTCGTCAACTGGCATGGTGCGAGGCATTCAATTTAACTCTATTCGTGTTGGTTTGCTATTGCTGGACGATGCCCAAAACATTGATGATATTAAATCTGAGGATGCTTGCAGGGCTTTATATGATAATTTTTCAAGTGGCATTATGCAGACATTGGAAACGGCAAGAAACAATGTTATCGCTGTGGGTACTGTTTATAGAGTTGGAGACTTGTACGACACTCTTTATCATACTCCCACATGGAAGAAGATAAAGAAACGCTGTGTTGATGTTGACAATATCGACTTATTCTTTAAAACACATGAACATTGGTTAAAGATTCGTGCAATCCTGGTTGATGAGACAAACCCAAATAATAACGAGGACGCAAAGGCTTATTATTGCCAGCACAAGCAAGAATGCGATTACCCCGTTATTTGGGAAAAATATAGTTGCTATGAACTGTTTGCAAAATGGGTTGAAAATCCTGTTGCTTTCAAACGTGAATATCAATCTGATATTACATCATTAGGTGAGCGGCGTATTACTTCCCTAGCGGCTATTCCGGCTGAAGAAATTGAAAGCCTTGAATTTAATAAAACAATTCTAGCGGTTGACCCTGCATCGGCTACAAGCAAAAAGGCGGACTATAGCGCTTTTTGTGTTCTGAGCGATACGGACAGCCGCTTAAAATATGTCCGAAAGCTCCATATAGCAAAGCTGGAGTTTGACGATTACATACAAACAATTATTGATTTGCTGAAAGCCTACACGGACATTACAACCGTCTTTATCGAAAAGAATGTGTATATGGGTGCTGATGCTATCAAGCTGAGAGAGCGGATAGAGGCAGACCCAAAATTAAGAGGCAGAAGCATAACACTTTTAAATAAAGCCACGACAAGGAATAAAGACAATCGTATTGATGCAATCATTCCCGACATTAATAATCACCGTTTGATTTTTAACCAGGATGACACAGAAGCAATTGAGCAAGTTAAAGAATTTGCCGGTACTGCGTTTACTGCTCACGATGATGCTATTGATGCTTTGACTTTGGCTATGGAGAATTTGCCGCAGGTATTCAGCGGCGGGAAATGTGCTTACATTTCCTACAGAGAATTATACAGATAAAGGGGTGAAACAATGGATACTCACTATTTGATTGAATGTATGAAAGCAGATTATAAAAAGAGTCTGCCTTTTTTCCATAAGATGAGAAAATATTATGATGGTAAGCATGACATTTATGCTAAGAACGGCTTTAAAAAGCGTCCTGGCACCAGTGACAGACCCACACATATTAATTGGGTCTCTAAATTTATCGGTGAAGAAATCAGCTATGGTTTAAACCAGCCTGTTACATATACCTCTAAATCACAGGACAAGAATATTGTTGCTGATATTCTGGCAGCTATGGAGCATTTCAGTTTAAACCATGACCAAAAGTTGATGCGTGAATTGGAAATTTACGGTCTGTGTTACTGTCTGTATTACCATGATTCACAAGGGCGCTTTTGTGAAAAGATTCTAAATCCCGAAAACGCTATTGCATACTGTGACGAAGAAGGTAAAGTATTGCTTTTCATTCGTTTCTATGAGAAGAAGTATTGCAAAGATAAGTTTTACGCCGTCTATTATCCAGATGGCAGAGTTGAGACCTACAGAAATAATGTACTTGAATCAACCGAACAGACATATTTTGGTTGTGTTCCTGTTTCCGTCTGCTCCATCGAGTTTAGCGAAACTATCTATGCAAAGATTAAAGAGTTGAACGATGATTACAATGAGCTTATTTCTAACCAGCAATCTTTAATTTCCGAATTCAAGAATGCTTATATGTGTGTCTGCGACGCAAAGCAGGATGCTAGAAAAGCCATTATCGAAGCTGTGAAGGATGAGGACGCAGGCGTTATTGTTTATTCTGACCCTAACGGAAAGCCGTCATGGTTGATTAAAGAGATTAACGACACTGCTATTAAAAATCAGATGGACGAAATTAAAGAAAATCTGTATGCACAGAGCGGACATATTGATTTTAATGAAAAGCTATCCTCTAATCTGTCCGGTGTTGCTTTGCAATCCCGTTTGACTGGACTAGACCAGCGTGTAAACATGGTTTTAGCTGCTGTGTTGGATGTCCTTTATGACCGTGTTTATTTTATTTGCAGACATTTAGAAAAGCAAAACAAGGTTTATAACCCAACTGACATTAAAATCTTTGCTAACATTGATATT
>JAFQAG010000083.1 GCA_017416985.1 Clostridia bacterium | reverse complement strand
GGGTCAGACGGAATTGCCGCTATTCTTTCAAGATTAAATGGATATGAAGGTCCCACACGGAAAGCTCCGTATTGGTCGGCATCATTCGGGGTAAAGTAGCCGATAGCATTACTCAAACAGTTAAGTGCCGCATCTACTTTTTCATAATTTTCTTTGCCGAATGTGCCCATTATAACCTTTTTAAGAACCTCGCTCAAATCTTCTCTAGGCTCCCAGAACGCCCATTTAGAAAGCTTGCTGATAAATGATGGATATAAACCGTAATGATGTGATTCCATAATACCACAAAGGCCCCAGTTATCGTGAGCCTTGCGCATTTCGTTGTAACGCTTTATCCATTGATGCGGCATCGGCTCGTAAGGAATAACACCTAAATCCCAAGCCATACCCGCTGTATTTGTCATAGAATACAGACGTATTCCACGTTTTTTTGCTGCCTCTGCCTCACTTTTAAAATATTTACCTGGGCCGACAAACGACAAGGTATAGTCAGAACAACGTGTAATTGCATTTCCGCATTTTCTTGTTTCAAACATTTCAAATGTAGCCTGAAGAGATATATCCGTCGGCAACGATTCAATCAATTTAAGTCTGTATTTTTCAGGTCTGCTTCCCCAGTTGTATGTCCAGAATACAATATCTGCATCGGGTTGATATTTACGCACTACCTTTTTAATCATATTCACCCAGATATAGTAATCCTCGCAAGGCCACCAGCCTGCAGTATTTTTACCAATAGGTATGCCGTCAACCTCTGCCCTATTGTGTCTTCCCGGTGCGATATTCGGATCTTTACTAGGAAACTCAACCGATTCACCAACTAAAGTTACACCTTTTAAGCCAGGACATTCACGGAACAGACGTCCATAGCTGTTGTCGTAATATGCCTCTGCCTCAGGTTCTTCAGGATTCATTTCACTTATCATATAGCTGTATGCATATACATCAAGACCGTAACGAGCGGCACGGCGGATTAAATCATTAAAATCAAGATATCCGTCAGGGGTTTGGTTTACATCTTTGGTGAAAACCAAAATGACATCTCTGCCCTCGTGTGCAACGCGGGCAAGATATTCATCAGGATATTTATCAAGTCCATAGCCAGAATGTACCATTTGTGGCGAAAACAACGGCTTTTTATAAGTTGTTCCAAACGAAACTGCCGGTGCTTTTTCAAAACTCATTACATCTTCTAAATAGAATAATCCCTGAGCTGCTCCCCTTGCGTCGTGACCATAAACACAAATGCCGTTTTCATCTGTTTTTATCATAAAACCACGATAAGACGCCGCATCACCAATATCTACATTGCTATCTTTTGCAATGCAAACTGTCACATCCGGTGATGCCGCGCCTTTTTTTACTGTTGAATTAATACCCATAGATGTTTTTAAATAATCCGCAAAATCATCTGCTGCAGTTTTAATAACCTCGCAAGCATCTTCGCTTATGGCAATAACTGCATTGTCGGGTATAAAAAATTCGCCCTCTTTTTGAGTGCGTTTTTCGTCACGAATATTATCCTCGTGAACGGTCAATAATTTTTTTCTAAAATCGTATGCGTTTTCCATTTATAATCTCCTCCAAGATTACAAAATTCCAAGCACACAACCAGTTTAATATATGCAAAAGAATTATAACACAGGCTGTTTATGTGTGTCAAGAAAATATTGTTTTCAGGCAGTTATTAATGACAAAATTAGTGTTTGCCGTGACAGAATTAGCAATATGATTGTATTTTAAAAAAGGCTTTGTTATACTTAGTGCAAATAATTTACTATATTGAAAGGATTAACGCTATGAAAAGATTTATTGCTTTATTTTTAACAGTACTTTTATCAGTAGTCGCTGTTCC
>JAFQAG010000082.1 GCA_017416985.1 Clostridia bacterium | reverse complement strand
GAAAAGGGTGAAGGTTTAAAATACAGAATTTTTCGTCCGAAAGAGATTAAATATACATATTTGCTAAGAAAAGCTCAAGCATGCAAAAATCCTTTATTTAAGCTTTATTATGATATAAGACTACGTCTTTTTTCTTACAAAACTCATATTCAGATTTCTTCTAAAGTTAAAATAGGTGAGGGTTTTTATATTGGGCATTTAGGCAGGGTTATAATAAATTCTGATGCTGTTTTAGGCAAAAATGTTAACATTGCAACAGGTGTTACCATAGGGCAGGAAAACAGAGGCAAAAGAAAAGGCACACCCACGATAGGCGACAACTGCTGGATTGGTACAAATGCCGTTATTGTGGGTAATATAAAGATAGGAAACGACGTTTTAATTGCTCCGCTTAGCTTTGTAAATTTTGATGTGCCTGATCATAGTGTTGTAATTGGTAATCCGGCTAAAATAATTCACAAAGAAAACGCAACTGAGGGATATATTAATCAAACAGTTTAAAAACAAAAGATATGCAGAAAATATCTGCATATCTTTTAATAAATTTTAAGCCATTTTTTTAATTTATTTCTTTTTAAGCGCCAATCGAACTGCACAAAGCAATGCAAATAATAATCGCACTCATCACAACAACACTCATATTGAGGGTGCTTACCATTCCCCAAACATTTGCTACCTTGTCTTGATGGTGTTAATGGTGTACCTGTTACATCAATTATTTGTTTTTTTATCATAACTTTTTACCTCACAATTAAAAAAGCACACCCCGAAGGATGTGCCGAAAAAGTGTTATCCTACGGTTTAGCACCACACTACACCTATACTTATACTCACAACAGGAGAAAGAGATAACACCTTTTACCAAGGTAGTATCTCCTATCATAAATATAAGTATCCATCGAATATAAAACTGTAGTGTGGTATGTTGTTATTTTACCACATATTAATTAAAATGTAAAGTAAACAATGAAAAAAGTAAAAATAAAAGATATGCAATTTGTGCATACCTTTTTATATAAAAAAACACGTTAAAATCAGTTTTTATTATCTTGCGTAAGATAGAATTTATTAAGTTTTTTACTGCTGTTTTTTATAAAGTATGGGATTTATCTTATATAAGATAAATCCCATTATAATTTTACTCTATAACTTCTTTTCCGCCCATATAAGGTCTTAATGCCTCTGGAATGCGAACACGGTATTTTTCACCGTCAAACTCTAAGTTATTTTCTAAAAATGCAATAAGCATTCTTGGCGGTGCAACAACAGTATTATTAAGTGTATGAGCGAAATATTTGTTGCCGTCTGCGCCTTTAACACGGATTCCAAGTCTTCTTGCCTGAGCATCTCCCAGGTTAGAACAAGAACAAACCTCAAAATATTTGCCTTGTTTTGGCGACCAGGCTTCGATATCGTAAGATTTAACCTTTAAATCAGCCAAATCTCCGGTACAGCACTCTAATGTTCTTACCGGAATATCCATAGAACGGAAGAGTTCAACGCTGTAATTCCACATTTTATCGAACCATTCCATACTTTCTTCAGGCTTACAAATTACTATCATTTCCTGTTTTTCAAACTGATGAATTCTGTAAATTCCACGTTCTTCAATGCCGTGAGCACCTTTTTCTTTTCTAAAGCACGGAGAATAACTTGTCAGCGTCATCGGCAAATTCTCTTCAGGAGTCATTGTATCAATAAATTTACCAATCATTGAATGCTCACTTGTACCTATTAAATAAAGGTCTTCGCCCTCTATTTTATACATCATTGCATCCATTTCCTCAAAGCTCATAACACCGGTAACCACGCGGCTTCTGATCATAAATGGCGGTATGCAATAAGTAAAGCCTTTATCAATCATAAAATCTCTTGCATATGCTGTTACTGCGCTGTGAAGTCTTGCAATATCGCCCATTAAATAGTAAAAACCTTCGCCGGCAACCCTGCCTGCAGCCTCTTTATCAATACCATTAAAGAGAGCCATTATATCGGTATGATAAGGTATTTCAAAGTCGGGAACTTTCTGCTCTCCGTATTTTGTTACCTCAACATTATCTTCGTCAGATTTTCCCACAGGAACAGACGGGTCAACAATGTTAGGAATCTTCATCATTACTTCTTTAAGCTTTGTTTCAAGCTCATTTTCTTTAACTTCAAGCTCTTTAAGCTCTGCAGCCTGAGCATTTACAAGCTTTTTGGTTTCTTCTGCTTCTTCTTTTTTGCCCTGTCCCATTAAGGCGCCAATCTGCTTACTGAGCTTATTTCTGTTAGCTCTTAACTCGTCAGCTCTACTGTTTGCAGCCTTTTTTTCATCATAAAGGCTTATTGCCTCGTCAACTAACGGCAATTTATTGTCTTTAAACTTCTTTTTAATGTTTTCTTTTACAAGTTCAGGGTTTTCTTTCACAAATTTTATGTCTAACATAGCTATTTCTCCTTATTCTTTTGTATCTATTTCAGATAATTTTACTTGTCTTCTTTTTTCATAATTATATTGTGCAGTTTTTATTGCCTCTTCTTCCTCTTCTGACAATTCATACTGCGATTTTCCGTTTGTTATTGGCTTTAAATAGGTTGCTGTCTGACCTCGTGAATATACACCGTTTAGCACAAAGCCTGAATCTGAATCATCTAAAACCGCTGTTACAAACGATAATTTAGCATTGTTATCTTCAAATGCATTATATCTTATAGCACTAATTTTTTTAACACAGCTGCCAACCTCACGTTCAATTTCTTGCAGACGACTTTCTGCCTCGTGATAGTTATTCATTATTTCGCTGCATTTTTGATAATAATTTATAATTGCATCTGTTATATCATTTCCCGCTGCATCTTTTAAAACACTTTTCATTTTTTTATTTGTTTTAAGTGCTACGGTTAAACCCCATATTGAAATTATGAGTAAAATGACTAAAATAATTACAAAATAAAATAAAATTAACTCAATAGGAAAATTTATTCCAAAAAAACTCATTTTTATTCTTCCTTCGTCAAAATTTTAAACTGTTTCACGTGAAACAATTATTTTTTTAAACACATTAAAAGTGATGTTTTTAATGTAAAATTACATTACCAAACCTCTGTTTGTCCAACACGGCTTAATTTTAAGCTCCTAATTTATGGAAAATATGTAATTTTTATCTTTTTATCATCTTCATAATTCTATCAAAATCATCATTTGAATAATATTCAATTTCAATTTTTCCTTTATTCTTTTTATGATGAATTTTTACTTTTGTACCAAAAGTAGTTGATAAATTTTCTTCTAACGAAATCATATATCTTTCAATTTCTTTTTCTTTTGCAGATTTTTTCTTAACAGGCTTAATTTTTTGAAGCTGTGCAATATATGCTTCGGTTTGTCTTACATTCATTTCTTCATTTATTATTTTTTCTGCAACTAAAAGCATAATTTCTTTATTTTCTGCACCTAAAAGAGCACGTGCATGACCTGATGAAAGTTTTTCTTCTATTAAATAGGTTTTTATTTCGTCAGGTAGATTTAAAAGTCTTAAGCTATTCGCTATTGCAGGGCGACTTTTACCTAATTTTTGTGATAATTCTTCTTGTGTTAAACCGAATTCTTCAATTAATTCTTTATAACCCTCTGCCTCTTCAACAGCATTTAAGTCTTCACGCTGTAAATTTTCGATAAGAGCTATTTCCATAGTCTCTTTTTTATCATATTCTTTAATAATTGCAGGAATTTTTTTAATTCCAGCAATTCTTGATGCTCTCCAACGACGTTCTCCGGCTATAATCTGATAAAAACCGGTATCCAATTTTTTAACTACAATGGGTTGGAGCACACCATATTCTTTAATAGATTCAGCTAGTGCTGCAATTTTTTCATCATCAAACTTTCTGCGGGGCTGATTTTTATTAGGCTCAATTTCAGTAAGCTTTAGCTCTGTTATGCCGTCTTTATCTAACACATTATCAATTGCCGTATCGGTATTTAAAAGTGCTCCAATACCCTTTCCTAAGCCTTTTTTACTGCTTTTTGCCATTATTTTAACCCCCTGTTGTTCTTAATTACTTCTTTTGCCAGGTCAGTATATGCTTCGGCACCTTTTGAATATTTATCATATATAATAATAGGCTCGCCGTAGCTTGGTGCCTCACTTAAACGCACATTTCTAGGAATAACGCTTTTAAACACCTTATCAGGAAAGAATTTTTTTACCTCATCTGCAACCTGAATCGAAAGATTTGTTCTTGCGTCGAACATTGTAAGCAAAATTCCTTCAAATTGAATTTTTTCATTTAATGTTTGTTTAATACTTTTAATTGTTTTTGTAAGTTGACTTAATCCTTCTAATGCATAATATTCGCACTGTATAGGAACCAAAACGCTATCTGCAGCAATAAATGAATTTAAAGTTAAAAGTCCAAGTGATGGCGGACAATCTATAATTATAAAATCATATTTATCTTTTATTTCATTAATTGCATTTTTTAAAAGATACTCACGGTCTTTCATATCAACCAATTCTATTTCTGCTCCTGCTAAATTTACATTTGCAGGACATAATGAAAGATTTTTATAATCTGTTTTAATTACAGCGTCTTTTAAATCTTCATTATTAATTAAAACGTCATAAATTGATATTTCTGCCTCATCTTTTTCAACACCAAGACCGCTTGTAGTGTTACCCTGAGGATCAATATCAATAACAAGCACCTTTTTACCTGCAGCGCCCAGGCAAGCGCTTAAATTAACAGATGTTGTTGTTTTACCAACTCCACCTTTTTGATTTGCTATTACTATTACCTTACCCATTATAAACGCAGCCCTTTCAACACTATTTTAATATTTATAATAACTTTGAAGAAAGCAATCTCTTGTAATTATTATACCACCATATAATATAAATTTCAATAAAAAAATGTAATGTTTCACGTGAAACAATAAATTTTTATAATATAAAAAGAACCCTGTTTTTTACAAGGTTCTTTTAAAACATTTTATTATAAATTTAGTTATAATGTTTCACGTGAAACAATTATCTGCTAATTTCTAATACTTTCATTTGAAATTCACCGTTCGGAGCTTCAACAGTAATTGTATCGCCAGCTTTTGCACCAATTAAAGCCTTACCAACAGGAGATTCATCTGAAAGCATATTTTTGCTAGGATCTGCTTCTGTTGAACCAACAATATAATATTCTGCCTCTTCGTCAAAATCAATATCTAATACTTTTACCTTGCAACCAATTGCAACTGCATCTGTTGAAATATTTTCATCATCAATAACTTTTGCATTTTTAAGCATTTTTTCAAGCTTTACTATACGCATTTCAACTTCTGCCTGTTCATTTTTAGCTTCGTCATATTCAGCATTCTCTGATAAATCGCCAAAACCTAAAGCAACTTTAATTTTTTCAGAAATTTCTTTTCTTTTCTGAGTTTTTAAATATTCAAGTTCCTCTTCTATGGCCTTTAATCCTTCGTAGGTTAAAATAACTTCTTTTTCAGCCATTTTTAATCACCTTTCTGTGAGCCCCTATATTATATAGGAAGAAACTCATTTTATTTCTTTGTAGCATTAAATTTATAATAAAGTATCATATGAGAATATATTATAATCTTCTTTTATATAAAAGTCAATCATTTTTTACAAATTTCGTAATTTTAATGTCGAATTTATGGATAAACCGCATAAATTCTGCTTTATTTTTTTCATTATAAATAGATATAAAAATAAAATTAAGAACATTTTTATCAAACATTTCAAAATATGATACTATATTTTTTAATTCATTATCAGATGTAAAAATAATATTTTCATATACATTTTTAATATTTATATTTTTTTCAGATAAACTTAAAACTAAAATTTCATTTTTATCAATAAATTTTTTAATATATTCTGCATCATTTGTCAAATTAACTGCAATTCTGTTTTTTTTAGCTACAGAATCTAAATTTTCACCAACAGATATAAATATTCCGTATTCTGATAAAAAATAATCTGTTAAAGGCTTATATAATTCTTTATTTTTTGAATATATGTGAATAGACCTTACATCACGGCATATCTGTCTTATAACATTTTCAGCATCTAAAGGAAAATCGCAT
>JAFQAG010000081.1 GCA_017416985.1 Clostridia bacterium | reverse complement strand
GGCAGGATTTGTGGAAAAATACAAAATTTGTTCTGCAACCAATGACGGCTACCGAAGAGCTTAGAAAATATCTTGTAAAGCACGGATTTGTAATTACTAAAGAAACTCTTGCAAAAGAAGATAACAAGATTTATCAGATTATTTGCGCTGAACTAGGCAAAATGCAGGTTAAGAGAGAAGTTGATTATTACATAAGTCCATATCTTGTAAAAAATAAAATAAGCCTTACAGACGAGCTTATAAAACTCCGTATAGGTGAGTTTGAAAAGATGCTTGCAGGACTTAAAGCATCAAACAGAGAAGAAACAAAAGAAAAGCTTAAATATGTCGAAATGCTTTTAGATGAGCTTTATGATGTGCAAAAGGAGTGCGATAAATGATAGCACTAAATGAAATTATAGCGTATTTAGAAGAGCTTGCGCCTAAGCATCTGGCAGAAGATTATGACAACGTAGGTCTTATGGTGGGCGATAAAGATGCTTTAGTATCTAAGGTAGTTATATCGCTTGATGCTGATGAAACTGTTTCAGATTTTGCGTCAAAAAACGGTGCTCAGCTTGTCATTTCGCATCATCCGCTTTTGTTTAAGCCTGCTAAATCAATAACTAAAAGCGACTGCCTTGGCAGAACGATATATAGTCTGATTAAAAACGATATAAGCCTTTACGCTATGCATACAAACTTTGATTCAGTATCAGGCGGTCTTGGCGATTACTTTTTAAAAGCTGCCTGCGCAATATCTGCATATGACAGCATAGAGGGAGAGTTTCCTGACGGAATAGGCAGAATAGCTAAGCTGGATAATGAAATTACATTTGGTGAGCTTATAGACAGAATAAAACAAGGTCTTTTGATTAACTCTATAAGATATGTTGGCGATGAAAATATGCCCGTAAAAACCATTGCAGCCTGCAACGGCGGCGGAGCAGACCTTATATTTGGTGCATATTCTATGGGTGCAGATGTATATATTTCTGGTGATTTAAAATATCATCACGCACGTTATGCATATGAAAATAATCGCTGCCTTGTTGAAGTTCCGCATTACGAGGCAGAAATAATATTCTGCGAATATTTATCAGAACTGCTCAATAAAAAATTCAAAGAAAAGTGCGAATTTTTAGTTTATAAAAACGAAAATCCGTGGAAAATAAAATAAATATAAGCTGCCCTGTCGGTAATTGGCAGGGCATTTATAAAATTATTAAATAATTTATCGAATAAATTTATTTAACAGGTTCCCCAAAAAGGAGAAAATATATGAGTGAATTAATTATGAAACGCACCTGTGACTTGCCTATGATAGCAATCAGAGGATTAATTGTTTTTCCGGGTGCCTTAGTGCATTTTGATATGGTCAGAGAAAAATCCATTGCGGCTTTAGATGAGGCAATGGCAGGTGACCGTCGTGCATTTTTAACTATGCAAAAAGATATAACTGTTGAAAATCCTACATTTGATGATGTAGAAAAGGTGGGTACAATCTGCCTTATAAAACAGGTTGTTAAATTACCGAGCGGAATGGTCAGAGTCTTAGTTGAGGGTCTAGAACGTGCCAAACTTGACCTTTTAATTAAAAGCGAGCCTTATTTTAAGGCGGCTGTAAGCGAGTATGAATGCTTAGACGACCATCTTATAAGCGATGCCAAACGTGAAGCGTTAGAGCGACGTGTTATTTCAGAATTTCAGGCATATTGCGCGAATAATACTAAAATAGGACCAGAGGCTGTATTGGCTTTAGAGGCGATTGACGAGCCTAGTGCTTTTAGCGATTCGGTTGCATCAAATTTACAGATAAAATTAAAAGACAAGCAGGATATTTTAAATACATTTTCTGTCGTAGAGCGTATGGAAAAACTGATTACAATTTTAGTACGTGAAACAGAAATTTTAGAACTTGATAATGAAATTAACCGCAAGGTTAAAGAGAATATAGAACAAAACCAAAAAGAATACTTTTTGCGTGAGCAAATGAAAATTATTCAGGAAGAGCTTGGCGATAAAGACGGAATAGGTCTTGAAATAAAGGAGTATAAAGAAAAACTTGAAAAATCAGGCGCTCCTAAAGATGTAGTCGAAAAATGCGAGCTTGAGCTTGACCGTATGCAAAAAATGCCGTACGGAAATCCTGAAGCTAATGTTATACGCAATTACGTAAGCTGGATTTGTGACTTGCCTTGGGCAATTTCTACCGAGGATAAGCTCAATTTATCAGAGGCAAGAAAGGTTTTAGAACGTGACCACTATGGTCTTGAAAAAATTAAAGAACGCATATTAGAATATCTTGCGGTTAAAAAACTTACTGGAACGTTGGCGGGGCCAATTCTTTGCTTAGTTGGACCTCCGGGTGTGGGTAAAACCTCCATAGCACATTCAATTGCAGAAAGTATGGGCAAAAACTATGTGCGTATATCATTAGGCGGTGTGCGTGACGAGGCAGAAATAAGAGGACACAGAAAAACCTATATAGGCGCAATGCCCGGTCGTATTATAAATGCCTTAAAGCAGGCAAAATCAAACAATCCGCTTATGCTTTTTGATGAAATTGACAAAATGAGCAATGATTTTCGTGGTGATCCGGCATCTGCTATGCTCGAGGTTTTAGACGGAGAGCAAAACAGTAAATTCCGTGACCATTATTTAGAGGTTGATTTTGACCTTTCAAAAGTGTTGTTTATAGCAACGGCAAACACCTTAGATACAGTTCCAAGACCGCTTTTAGACAGAATGGAAATCGTGGAGATTTCTGGCTATACATCAGAAGAAAAATTTAATATCTGCAAAAAACACCTATTGCCAAAGCAACTTAAAAACCACGGCTTAATGGCAAAACAGTTAAAAGTAAGCGACAGTGCTATCCGTGCGGTTATCGAGGGATACACAAAAGAAGCAGGGGTGCGTTCGTTAGAAAGAAAAATGGGTAAGCTGTGCCGAAAAGCTGCACTTAAAATATCCGAGGCAGAAAATGAAGACCACATCCAGGTTACAGCAAAACCTCTTGAAGACTTTTTGGGCAAACGCATATTTACTGCTGACAACTCGTCAAAGAAAAATGAAATAGGTGTTGTAACAGGTCTTGCATGGACACAGGTAGGTGGAGATACCTTATCGGTCGAGGTTAATGTTATGCAGGGCAGCGGTAAGTTAGAGCTTACAGGTCAACTCGGTGATGTTATGCAGGAGTCTGCAAAAGCGGCGATAAGCTATATAAGAGCTAACACCAAAAAACTGTCGATTGATGATGAGTTTTATAAAAATACTGATATTCACATTCACGTTCCCGAGGGAGCAACGCCTAAAGACGGACCTTCTGCCGGCATAACGATTGCAACCGCCTTAGCATCGGCACTCAGCAAAAAGAAGGTTAATCACGAGGTTGCAATGACGGGCGAGATTACTCTAAGAGGCAGAGTTCTGCCGATTGGCGGATTAAGAGAAAAAACTCTGGCAGCCTACAAGGCAGGAATTAAAAAGGTTTTAATTCCTATTGATAATAAAAAAGATATTGATGACTTAGAACAGGTTGTAAAAGATAACATTGATATAGTTTTAGTATCGACAATGGACGAGGTTTTAAAAGAAGCACTTTTATAAAATCGGAGGGATTGTATGAAACTGAATACAAATAAGGTTGAACTGATAATTTCGGCGGTTAAAAAGGTTCAGTATCCTAATACAACTGTTCCCGAGATTGCTTTGGTCGGGCGTTCAAATGTAGGTAAATCCTCGCTTATCAACAAAGTGCTAAACCGACGTAATTTTGCAAGAGTAAGTGCAACACCGGGTAAAACTGCAACAATTAATTTCTTTAATATTGATGATAAATTAACTTTAGTCGATTTACCCGGATATGGTTATGCGGCAAAATCTCACGACGAAATTAAAAAGTGGGGCGACCGCATAGGTGAGTATATAAACAGCCGTCATCAGCTCAATCAGGTTATTTTGCTTGTGGATTCAAGACATAAGCCGAGCGTAGACGACGTAAATATGATGAAGTGGATAAGACACCACTGTGAATATGCAGTTGTATTTGCCACTAAATGCGATAAAATTTCAAAAACAAAGCTAGAAGAAAACTTAGAATTAATTATCGAAACTCTTGATTTACAAGACGGAGATATTTTAATTCCGTTTT
>JAFQAG010000080.1 GCA_017416985.1 Clostridia bacterium | reverse complement strand
TTCGTATGTAACTGACACGCCCGAAGAAAGAATATACTGTGTAACCTCTGTTCTTTCATCTAAATTAGCAACAGAAATTTTAGTTCCAGAATTTTCGGTTTTTCTGCCACGATAAATACCGTCAACGCTGGCTTCAGTAACAATGCTTACTGCATCTACTGAATACAGACGATCTGCATTTGTATCAGCATCATGTGCAAAGGTTAATACTACCTCCATACCGCCTGATAAAAGTGTAAGCTGAGATTTTTCACCGTTAATCATAACCGGAACACCGGTGCCAATTGTGTATTTTTCGCTTTCGCCGTCTTCGTTTCTTAATGTTACGATATTAAGGTCCGGATCAACAGCTGTTACAATCCATCTAGAGTATGAATATTTCATCATTTCTAAAATTCTGTGAATCATTGTTGCAATCTGAGCACGGGTTACGTTTCCGTTAGGAGTAAACTTGTTACCCTCCATACCCTTGATAATTCCAAGTTCACTTGCGTAATATACATATCCCTGAGCACTTGCCGGAATATCGTCAGAATCTGCAAAATCAGCTTTAACATCAGGATTTGATTTAAGCCACACTTCTCCACCTAAAGATTTTGCAATTAAGGTTGCTGCCTCGTAGCGCTTAAGCGGCTTGTCTTTATTAGATGCAGATAAATATGCAACCAAATCATCTTCATTTAATACCTTTTTGTACATAAGGTATGCCGCTTGTTCTAACGCATAAGAATTATATTTTGCCAAAGTTTGCTCAGCATTGTTGTATGCTATTGTTACGATATCTTCGTTAACATCAGCACTTGAGCCAAGACAACGTGAAAACAAAGTTATTGCCTCTTGCTTTGTAATATCCTTACCAGGCATAAATGTTCCGTCAGGATATCCCTCAATAATTTTTTCGTCTGCCAAAGCATCGATTGCATCCTGCGCCCAAGAATAAGCGGATGTTACATCCTTAAATCCTGCTGCATATGCAGTAGACAAAGCAGAAATAACAACCATTACCGAAACAAACATTGTAAGTATTTTTTTCATCATTCGCTTAATCCTCCCTTTAGTTATACTTAGTTAATAATATTATACCACTTACGCAATAATTTTCAATATTTTTTGTAAATTTGTCACAGAAAAATAATATAAGGATTGCAAAATTTTATTTGCAATCCTTATATTATCTATGCAATTCCTAAAAAAGTTGTAGCAAAACTGAAATATACAAACAATGATACAGCATCTAAAATGGTGGTGATTATAGGACTTGCCATAATTACAGGGTCTAAATGAATTTGCTTTGCAGCAATAGGAAGCATTCCGCCCACAACCTTAGCAAAGGTTACTATACAAAACAGACTTGCGCAAACTGTAAATGCAACCAAAACCCCCACTTCATCAAATATCATTATTCTTGCAAAGTTAACAACAGCAAGCATAAATGCAGTTAATATGCCAACTCTTAATTCCTTCCACATTACTTTGAAGATATCTTTAAACTCAAGCTCGTTAAGCGAAAGTGAACGTATTATCATTGTAGATGACTGTGCACCTGCATTTCCACCCGTACCCATCAGCATAGGCATATATGCGGTAAGTGCCACCACCTGACTTAACGTTGCCTCAAAATATCTTATAATCATACCTGTAAAGGTAGCAGAAATCATAAGCACCAAAAGCCATACTATGCGGTTTTTGGCCAGTGATATAACGCCTGTATCTAAATACTCTTTTTCTGATGGAGCAATAGCCGCCATTTTATGAAAATCCTCGGTATTTTCCTGCTCGATGACATCAATTACGTCATCGACTGTTATAATTCCGACCAGTCTGTTTTCGTTATCGACAACAGGCATTGATATAAGGTTATATTTTCTGAACAAATACGCTGTTTCTTCTTTGTCAGTTAATGTCTGAACTGATTTTACCGTTTCCATCAAGTCACACATCAGGGTATCAGGCTCGCTTAAAATAAGCTTGCGTATGCTTATTTCGCCCTCTAGCTTTCTTTGTGCACTTATTACATAACAGGTGTCGATTGTTTCTTTATCCATACCTGTTTTTCTGATGTGTTCTAATGCATCCCGGGCTGTCATCTCTTTTTTCAAATCGACAAACTCGGTTGTCATAATGCTTCCAGCACAGTCATCGGGATACTTTAAAAGCTGATTAATTATTTTTCTGGTTGCCTCGTCAGTATTTCGCAAAACTTTTTTTACAACGTTTGCGGGCATTTCTTCTATAAAATCGACTGTATCATCCATATAAAGCTCATCCATAATGGAGTTGATTTCGCGGTCGGTAATGGATTCGATAATATATTGCTGGCGGTCTGAGTCCATTTCTGCAAAAACCTCTGCCGCAGTTTCTTTAGGTAACATTCTGAAAATTCTGAGCATTTTATCCTGCGGTATTTCGCCAAGCAATTGCTCAATATCTACCTCGTTAAGCTCAATTATATATTTTCTCGCCTCGAACAGCTTGTTTTCTTCAATTAATTCAATGATATTTTCGAACATAAAAAACCTCCCTAAGTATTTTTAGTCAAATGCAAATAAATGATACAAATAATCACAATGACTAAACCTAGGAAGATTTAAGTTCTTATAGGTATCGTATGATTAAATTTGCATCCCTTATATAAGGGATTCACAAAATTTAAGCACACAAAAAGAGCCTATGAATCCCTTTAATTATAAAATTATTGTCACGCTTCCGCTTTCGAACGGGACTGGAATCCATAAGCTCACATCCTTTTTAATAAAATCTAAATATATTTTACATCACTCAAACCAAAAATGCAAGATTTTTTTACACATAATATGCCTGAGTATATGCATTTTTGCCGTTTTCGTCTTCTACTCTTATTCTGAAGAACCTATCCTGTTCGTTTAAGATAAATTCTGCCTCGCATACTGTTTCGCCGTTTTCTGCTAAAACAGCTCCCTTTCTTCTGCCGTCAGTTAGAAGAAAAATTTTACTACATGGCGAGGTTTTAACTTTTACCTTATCGCCGTCTTGCACCAAAGATAAAATTTCAGGTCCTGTTGAAGCATAAAACTCTCCATTTTGTAAAGCTTTCATAATTTCTGAATACTCAAGCTTTTCTGCGTTTATACAAACCCATCCACCAAAAGAATCATTGCGTGGTGATGAAAAATCGTGATAGTTGTGCGCATCATCACAGCAAGTACAATAAATCTTTTTGCCTGCTCTTAACATATCTTCAAAAACTGATTCATCAGTCGGTGTACCTGTTGTAGTGCAGGAATGATTATAAATTTCGACCGCAAACAAGCCCTCGTAGTTTAAATACTGTGTTGCATTTTCTAAAGACCAGGTGGGATGATTATAAGATACAATAAATCCGCTATCATTTGCAATTTTAATCATTTTGTTCATTTCGTCTACACTGT
Organism: Clostridia bacterium; assembly: GCA_017416985.1. GTDB lineage: Bacteria > Bacillota > Clostridia > UBA1381 > UBA9506 > RGIG1666. The sequence continues at coordinate 378 of JAFQAG010000080.1, read as the reverse complement.
AAATGCGTTCATATTCACCATCATAATGAATTAAATCTTTAGTTTCGTCATTAACATAGTGGTCATAAACACTGTTATAACAAGGGGTTAAATTGTTATGCTGGTCTTGTGCATAAAAATTAAAATGCGCTACTTTCATATCAAATTTTTTCAAAGTTGATACATCGGCAATTTCTTTAACTGCCACTTCACACGAGGTAATAGTTAAAAACTCTTCATCATCGAGCCTTGAGTTATCAATAATGTGCTCGTGGTCTGTAATTGCAACTATTGAATATCCACGTTTTTTGTACTCTTCTTTAATCTGCTCTACTGTCAGTTTGCCGTCAGAGTATGTAGAGTGTGTGTGAAGATTTGCCTTGTAAAAATTTTTGTTTT
>JAFQAG010000079.1 GCA_017416985.1 Clostridia bacterium | reverse complement strand
TCATCTTTTAACATAATGCTGTTAAAGCCGTGCATAATACCTTCTGTTCCATATTTAAGGCTTGCGGCATGGTCTCCGAGTGCCGGACCTCTGCCTAAAGGTTCAACTCCGTAAATCTCAACAGGGTCATTTAAGAATCCCGAGAACATTCCCATTGCATTTGAACCACCACCCACACAGGCAACAACTGCGTCAGGAAGTTCACCAGTCATATCTATAAACTGCTCTCTTGCTTCAATACCTACAACACTCTGAAAATCTCTTACCATCACCGGGAAAGGATGAGGTCCTAAGACCGAGCCTATGCAGTAAATGGCATCTTTATATTCCTTGCAGTATGCCGCAAATGCCGCATCAACCGCTTCTTTTAACGTCTTAAGTCCGTCTGTTACCTCTACTACTCTTGCGCCAAGTATCTTCATTCTTGCAACATTCGGAGCCTGCTTTTTGATATCAACAGATCCCATATAGATGTCGCACTCAAGACCGAAATATGCTGCAGCAGTAGCGAGTGCTACACCGTGCTGACCTGCGCCGGTTTCTGCAATTACTTTTTTCTTGCCCATATATTTTGCAAGCAGTGCTTCGCCCATACAATGATTTAATTTATGTGCACCCGTATGATTTAAGTCCTCACGCTTTACATAAAGCTGAACGCCTGTGCCGATTTTATCAGACAATCTTGCAAGATGCGAAATCGGTGTTGGTCTTCCTTGAAACTCTTTGCGGATTCTGCGAAGCTCTGCAATAAAATTTCTTGATTTGCAGATAGTCTGATAAGCCTCAGATATTTCGTTCATAGCAGTTTGCAGTTCAGGCGAAATATATGAGCCGCCGTATTTGCCGAAAAATCCGTTAGAGTCTGGATAGTTTTTAAAGTATGTGTTAAAATCAATGTCATTGTATTTCATAATTAATTCCTCCAAAAATATATTCTTTATTTACAGGGTTATATATAATAATATATTTGTTTTCACCATCGCTTTGAAAATACAAACATAAAAAATACTCCTTTTGCTTTTATTTGCTGCCAAAGAAAGATAAACAAAAACGTCCTTGACAGAAGTATACTAATTCTGTCAAGGACGAATAAATACTAATATCCGCGGTGCCACCTTGATTCACAGCTTTAGCTGTGCTGCTTTAGCGAAGTACCAACATACTCCTGACTTCTTACGCAAGTCTTACGTCCGTGAATTTCCTCACAGCCCTTAGCAGTCCATATTACGCAGGAAATTTTGCGGAACTCACACCATAATCCACTCGCTCTTAAAATCCCTTATCTGCCTTTTTTCTGCCTCAACGGTTTATCGTTTATTAAATTATTTGTTATTATACTACTCTTTAGCCCGTTTGTCAATAAGCAATAAAAATTTTATTATGATATTTTTAACTCAGCTATGAAAATTCAAGCCGCCTTTAGCTGCTTTTATTTCTTTTTTGACATATGTAGAGCTATCAATTTTCTCATTAAGTTTTGTTAAAAACTCATCCTCGTCAAACGGAAAGTCAACCCAATCGTCATTCCATGTTGACAAGTATATGGCATTTGAAATAGAAAGGCTTTTTATTCCTTCCTCTCCCGGTGCTATGAGTTTTTCGCCAAAAAGTATTGCCGATATCCAGTTGTTAATCATATCAACCTGACAGTTATAGACAGAATTTTCTTCATAATCGACTGTTATTTCTTTCATCGGGATTGGTCCTGCGGTTGTATCGGTTGTTTTGTTAAACTCTTTTTCAGACATCTCAAGATTATAAAAGGTTATTTTTCCGTTTTCCAGCACCAGTTTTCCTTTATCTCCCGAAATCTCTAACCTGTTTGTACCGGGAAATTCGCCTACTGTTGTTATATAAACAGCGGTTGTACCATTTTCATATTCAAAATATACAGTAGCCTCGTCTTCAACCTCAATTTCACGATTTTTGCCAAAATAGCAAAAACTTCTTAATCTTTTTGGCATACCGAACATCCATTGCATAAGGTCTAACTGATGTGGATTCTGGTTTAACATAACTCCTCCGCCTTCACCTGCCCAGGTTGCTCTCCACGCGCTGCTGTTATAATATGCCTGTGTACGATACCAGTCTGTTAAAATCCATACAAATCTTTTAATTTCGCCTAACTCGCCTGAATCTATCATTTCTTTAATCTTTTTAAAGCGATTAAAATCTCTCATAACAAAGTTCATTTGAAAAACTTTACCGCATTTTTTTGCAGCTTCATTCATTTCTCTTACATTTTTTGTATAAACACCTGCCGGTTTTTCACAAAAAACATGAAGACCTGCAGCAAAGGCTTCTTTCGATAGTTCAGGATGGCTATAATGTGGCGTTGCAATTATAACCCCGTCAACCTCACCTGAATTTATTAAATTGCTTGGGGTTTTAAAGCATTTAACGTTGTTGTCAAATTTATCTTTATATCTTTTTATATTGTCTTCATTAGCATCACAAAGTGCGGTAATTTGTGCATTTTTAATCTTGCCATCTAAAAAGTTTTCTAAGTGTTTAGCTCCCATAGCGCCCACACCGATAATACCGACTCTTAACATTTGTCTGCCTCCTGCTGAATCATCAGCACCTGTCTTTGCGATTCTAATGTTTCTTTGGTATTGGTGCCTATACCCTCGCCCTTTATTTCAACAATAAAATCGTGCAGATATTTAGAACCTCTATCCTCACATTCAATAATTTTTTCTTCACCGTTATTATATAAATGAATAACTTTTTCTGCACGTTTAAAGTTAATCATACCGTTTTTTCCCCAAAAATATAAATCCCAGTATGTAGGAAGTGTTTTATTGCATTTTGGCGCAGCATAAGACACATCTGCCATAACTGACATGTCTTCCATTTCGACCATAAACTGTCCGCAATCTTTAAAATCTGGCTCTTCTGTTGCAAATGCGTTCCATGCCTTAGCGCAGTTTATTTTAGTCAGATTTTTGCCTGTTATATATCTTACAAGGTCAATGCCATGAATTGCAATATCGTTTATCGTTCCGCCGTGTTTGCCATCTTCAAAATACCACGCAGCTCGATTGCCGTAATCAAGGCAATGCTGACCGGTAAAAGATATATTAACAATCTCGCCTATTTCACCCTGCGAAATTAATTCTTTAACTTTTTCGGTCTGCGCCATATATCTTAAGTCAAGCATACATGCTACTTTAAGATTTTTTTCAGCCGACAGCTTTTCAATTTCTGAAAGTTCATCAAGTGACGTACAAATAGGTTTGTCGCAGATAACGTGCTTTCCTGCCTTTAATGCCTCGATTGCCATTTTACCACGTTTGGCAAAATAATCACCGATTGCAATTATATCTATGCTGTCATCTGAAAGCATTTCTTCGTAAGTATAATAATTAAAATCTATCTTATAAGTGTTTGCCATTTTTTCTCGTTCTTCATCGTTTTCTTCAAAGCAACCTTTAATAATAACCTTGTCTGAGTCCGTAGCTGTAAAATAAAGACCAAGTATGTGCCCATGACGAAATCCTGCAAATGCTATATTCATATTAATCACCTCTGATTAATATTATACTACATTTTTTGAATATGTAAATTACTATTTTTATTAAAAACTTATCAAAATTTATGAAAATATGAAAAAGCTGTCGCTATTAGCGACAGCTTTTATAGATTTATAATTATTTAATTGTTTTATAAGTAGGACCATAAGCCTGACAAGCTCTGTAATCCTGACCCTCTTTATCCATACCAAAAGCATTCCAGCTTGCAGGTCTGAAGATTTTTTCTTCAGGAACGTTATGCATGGAAACCGGAATTCTTAAGATTGAGCAAAGAGTAATAAGGTCTGCACCGATATGTCCGTAACTGATTGCACCGTGGTTAGCACCCCAGTTATTCATTACGTC
>JAFQAG010000078.1 GCA_017416985.1 Clostridia bacterium | reverse complement strand
TCGAGATTTTCGTAAATGATTTCGCCTTTAGAGCTTACCAGATTGTTGCCGCTTATGTAATAATCTGTTCCGTTTAAAAAGTCTATTGAACCAAAGCCGTGCCATGGTGCTTTGTCGTAATTTGTGGAGCTGGCAGCAATACTATCCAGATTATAACCATAATGTGGCTTTTCTTGAGAGGAGATTTCTTTGTCGCTTAAAAGCGCATAGGTATGATTTGTTTGTGCATATGCATCCATGCCTTTAAGTATAGGGTCATCCCACGTTAAATCAATATGATACCAGCTTCCGTCAAGCTCTATAATATTCCATGCGTGCTTCATTGGTACGGAGGTAACATAACCGCAGTTGATACCGAGCTTGCTCATAACATGGTAAAATGCACGGGCATAAGACTCGCAAACGCCTGTTTTTGTGGTCATTATAGTAATTGAATGATTTACTAAAGACTGGTCATACTCGTAGTTTAATGTCATATAATCGTGAACTGTCATAATCTTATCAAAGTCTGACATCTTTCCGTGTATATGCCACAAAACTTCATCTGTTGCCTTTTCTATTTCTGCAATAGTTTCGTTTATAACAGTTTTATTGGTTTCTGTATAAGATGGAGCAATAAATCCAATCCTTCCGTCAGGGTAGTATGCATAACGGAAACCGTTTTCTACATAATAAAGCAATGGATTTTTATAAAGTATTTGCAGATATCTGTCAGCAAAAGCGTCGAGGTCACTTACGTAGATTCCAAAATCATACACGTCAATCTCGCTACTGAGATTTTCCCAACCTTCAGCAAGAACATCGTCTAAGGTTGGTCCTTTTGAAAAAAGAGCAATATCCATAGAAATAAATGATTCGGGAAAATCTTTTTCTGCATAACCTGTGCTAATTTCATCTGCAAAAACATTAGCGCTAAAAGTTAACATAAAGACCAGAACTAAAAGCAATAGTCTTTTCATAAAAAAGCCTCCTTAAATTTTACATACACAAGTATTATATCATAAAATTAAATAAAAGTAAATGCCTATACATAATTAAAAATAATTTTGCTAAAATGTGATATTTTTCATCAAGCTTTTCTTGATTCTTTAAAATGTTTGTGTTATACTTGTTATATAATGAGTTTTTCTGCCCTGATTTTTAAAGGGCAAAAATTGAAAGTGGGGATTTTGAGAAGATGAAAGCACAATTGTCATCTATCTGGTATCAGGCACTAAAGGTGCTAAAAGAGGGTAAGGATGTAAGCCCATCGGCTTATGACCATTGGATTGAGCCACTGTTGCCTGTGGGAATATCTGAGGATACAATCTATTTAAAAGTACCTACCGAGGTGCATTACGAAATAGTACAAACTATTCATTTAGAGGCTATAACCGAGGCAGTTAATTTTGTTGCTGACCACAATTATAATGTTATAATTTTAGATTATAACGAAGAAACACCACCTGAACTTGAATATACAGTTGCATTTGACCGAATAGGTGATGAGGCAACCTCGTTAAATCCAAAATATACATTTGATTCGTTTGTTGTAGGTGACTCTAACAAGTTTGCTCATGCTGCATCAAAGGCAGTTTCTGAAAGGCCGGCAGCAGCGTTTAACCCGTTGTTTTTATATGGTGGCGCAGGACTTGGAAAAACGCATCTTGTTCAGGCTATTGGTAACAAAATTATGGAGGATAATCCATCAGCGAACATTCTTTATGTAACAAGCGAAAAGTTTATGAACGAGTTTATCAATTTGATGGTAACAAAAAAGAACACCATTGATTTTAGAAATAAATATCGTACTTGCGATGTTTTAATTATTGATGATGTTCAGTTTTTGTCAAATAAAGATCAGACTCAGATTGAGTTTTTCCATACGTTTAATGCTCTGCACGAGGCAAATAAACAGATTATTTTAACATCTGACCGACCACCTAAAGAAATAAAAGAGCTTGAGGAACGTTTAAGAACTCGTTTTGAATGGGGACTTATCGTAGATATTAAGCCACCGGATTTAGAAACACGTGTTGCTATTTTACGTAAAAAAGCAAGCGAAGAAAAGTTTGATGTTCCGGACAATATTCTGTTTTATATTGCCGAAAATTTAAAGTCTAATATCAGAAATTTAGAGGGTGTTTTAAAAAGACTTATTGCTTATAAAGTGCTTATGGGCAGAACTATTACAATGTCATTAGCAGATGAAGCAATAAAAGAATTTTTAAATAAAGACGAAGACAAACACATAAATACAGAGTATATTTTGTCAATCGTGGCAAACTATTTTAATATCACATCAGATGAGATTCTTTCTTCAAAAAGAACACAGGAAATTTCGTATGCACGTCATATAGCGATGTATTTAATACGTGAATTTACTAACCTCAGCTTGCCTAAAATAGGTCAGGAGCTGGGCGGAAGAAATCATGCAACAATTATGCACGGCATTAAAAATATTGAAGCCGGTATGCAAACCGACAGAGATACGAAGAAAATAATTGACGAATTGGTTAAAAATTTAGAAAACCGTGACTAATAGTGTGGAGGCGGAATATGAATATCAAAATTACCACAGAATACATAAAGCTTGACCAGCTTTTAAAGTTTTCGGGACTTTCTTTTTCGGGTGCCGATGCAAAAGAACTGATTTTAAGCGGAGTGGTAAGTGTAAACGGCGAAATCTGTACCATGCGCGGCAGGAAAATCCGCCCTGGTGACGAGGTTTTATTAGAGCTTGATGATGAACTGATTACACTTACGGTGGAATAACTATGTATATAGAACATTTAAGCCTTAAGAATTTCAGAAATTATAAAAGCGAAGAGTTTTCGTTTATTCCGCATACAAATATACTATATGGCGAAAATGCGCAGGGAAAAACCAATGCGCTCGAGGCGGTATATCTTTTTTCCATCGGCAAATCGTTTCGTACCACTCAAGACAGAGAACTTATTCGCTTTGGCGAAGAGATGGCACGTGCCGAGCTTGTTTTTTCTGATAATAAAAGACAACAGAAAATTGAGATTATACTTCGCCGCGACAAAAAGAAACAAATAAAAATTAATGGTGTTGTAATCCATAAGTTAAGCGAGCTTGTGGGCAGATTAAACGTGGTTCTATTTTGTCCTGAAGAGTTAGGGCTGGTAAAAGAAGGCCCTAACGTTCGACGTCGTTTTTTAGATATCGCATTAAGTCAGCTAAGACCTAATTATTATCATTTGTTAGGGCTTTATAACAAGGTTTTGGAGCAACGTAATAATCTTATAAAAAAAATAAAATTTCAAAACGCTTCGTCACTTGCCGACACTATGTTTGTCTGGAATGAAAAGCTTGCAACATATGGCGTTCAGATTGCGGCGTATCGTGCTGAATTTGTAAAGTTGCTCGAGGGTTATGCCAAAAAAGTTCATTCTGAAATTTGCAGCGAAGAGCTTTTGATTGAGTATCGCACAAGAGTTGGCACAAAAGAAGATTTTTTAGAAAAGCTTAATAATAATCTGGATAAAGAAATAGAGCAGGGATACACCTTATACGGCCCGCATCGTGACGATATATATCTTGCGGTATCGGGAAAAGATGCCAAAAATTTTGCATCACAAGGTCAGCAACGCACAATCGTGCTGTCGCTAAAACTTGCTCAGGCGGATTTGCTTTTTGAAGAAAACGGAGAATATCCCGTACTTTTGTTGGATGATATAATGTCAGAGCTTGATGCGGGAAGACGTGCGTATCTTGCAGGCAAAATTTTAAACAAGCAGGCGGTTATTACCTGTACAGATGTGGAACAAAATCTTAAAACTGATACAGCAAAGACAATTCATATAAAAGGCGGAGCTATTTTATAAATAAGGGGGAAAAGTAATGTTTTTACACTTAGGCGGCGATATAGTAGTTAATCTAAAGGATGTCATCGCTATAATGGATTTGGATGTTACCAGTACCTCTAAAATAACACGTGAGTTTTTGGCAGTTGCCGAAGAAGAGGGCTTTGTTGTAAATGTTTCTGAAGATTTGCCAAAATCATATGTATTAACCGAAATAGACCACGAAAGTAAAATTTTTGTGTCGCCTATCTCGTCGGCAACTCTTTTAAAAAGAGCGAAGAGTTTTTCAAGTATTGCAACTACAATCGAGATAGAATAACAAGCAAAATTTCCAATGTTCTCTAAGAAAATGTTTGACAAATGTTTTCTTCTCGTGTATAATAGTAGGGTATCTGGGTGTGGCGCAGTTTGGTAGCGCGCTTGAATGGGGTTCAAGAGGCCGCTGGTTCGACTCCAGTCACTCAGACCAAAACCACCGAAAACATTGAGTTTTCGGTGGTTTTTTCTATTTTTTGCATAAAAAACAACGTGCTTGATTTTTTACTAAAAAGAAAGGAATCAAGCGTTATGAAAAAGAACAAAATTACAATGGATTTATCAGTTACTGTTGAAAATGTTTTTCACGACTTTATCCTATCCAAAAGGGCAAAAGGATTGAGTGAAAAAACTATTTCAACTTACAAACAACACTTTTCGGCAATTAGCAAACATTTGGAAATCAAGAGTGCTATTGATGAAATAAACAAGAGTGCGCTTGAAGAAATGATTGCAAGTATGCGTAATGCAGAACTCGCTCCCAATAGTATAAGGAGCTACACACGAACTCTCAAATCTTTCTTCTCTTGGTGCAACGAAGAAAATATAACTCTGCTGAATATCAAATTATACAAAGCGGAAGAAACGATAAAAGAAACATACACAGACGAAGAACTTAAAATATTACTCCAAAAGCCAAATATGCGAAAATGTAATTTTGCGGAGTATCGTAATTGGGTTATTATAAATATTCTTGTAAATAATGGTTGTCGTGCCGCAACTATTCGCAATATTCAAATACGTGACGTGGATTTGATAAATCGTGTAATTTATTTGCGACATACCAAAAACAAAAAGGCACAGGCAATACCCCTTTGTGAGATATTGGTATCAACTTTAAAAGAGTATATGCGTATACGTGGCGGCAATGAAGAAGATTACTTATTTCCAAATGAGTGCGGTGAACAACTTACAGAGAACGGCTTGCGTTGTAGCATAGCAAAATATAACAAGCGACACGGCATCCAAAAGACAAGTATCCACGCATTCCGTCATACCTTCGCTCGTAAATATTTAGTTGACTGCGGCGGCAATGCTTTCACGCTCCAACGGCTTTTAGGACATTCAACACTTGATATGACTAAACATTATTGCGCAATATTTGATGCGGACATTGCAAAAAACTACGATAGTTTTTCACCGCTTTCACAAATGAAATCCAATAG
>JAFQAG010000007.1 GCA_017416985.1 Clostridia bacterium | reverse complement strand
TTCCGCACTGGCTACCTGTAAGTAAAGAGGGATGCCGTGCAATTCATGATTGTGGTGGTAAAATTATGTCTGCAACTATCGGAACACGTGTGCCTTATAGCGGCGATCCTGCTACATTGCCATATGGTCATGCTCAAAGACTTTTAAACAACCGTCAGCCTGAAACAATGCTCTTTACAAGAGATACTAAGGATTTGGCTATTGCAAAATCAATCTGCGGATATAACCACATTGATGATATCACATTTGATAACAATGTAAGAACTCTTAAATATATTAAAGATCCTGAAACAGGAATGTGCTTTAAAAGAACCTGCGATGGTATTGTTTTAAATCTGTTTACCAACGAAGAACTTAAAGCAGAGCTTGCAACAAGACTCGAAGATGAGCTTGTTGGTATAGGTAACCACGAACAGTATTTTTATCCTGATTATTTTGCTTATCAGCCTGAGTATTCAGAAAAAATATATACAGTAGGTAAAATGATGTCAGAATCAGGTCACGAGTCTATTTTCTTAGAACAGTTAGTAGAACTGGCAGCACCAGAGAAAGTTGGATTATAATGAAAAAATATTATCATTTTTATACAGATGATGTAATCTGGGCATTTCGTGATGTTACAAGACAAAAGCCAAAGTCACTTTTTGATAATCCTTATTTCGGAATGCTTAAAAAGGCTTACGATGAATATGGCTTAAAGTCTCAACTGAATGTGTTTTATAATACAGACTATTTTTATGGATTAGACGATTTTTCTCTGGCAGATATGACTGATAGCTATAAAGAGGAATTTAAAGCGGCATCTATCTGGCTTAAATTTGCATTTCATGCCAAGCAGGAGTTTCCTGACTATCCGCATGTAAATGCAAGCTATGAAGATACCGATAAACTGTTTAAAATGGTAAAAAACGAAATAATACGTTTTGCCGGCGAGGGCAGTATGGCATATAGCGTAATGCCGCATTGGAGACCCATGAGCTACAATGCCTGCCGCGCCTTAGCTGATAATGGTGTTAAAATCATTACCGCATCTGTCGGAAAGCGCACAGAATATACAGGTGACCCATCCGTTCTTCCTTACGGTCATGCGGCAAGACTTTTGCAAAACCGTCAGCCAGAAACAATGCTGTTTACAAGAGATACCCGAAACACAGCAATTTCACGTTCAATTTGCAGTTATAATCATGTTGAAGATATGGAATTTTTAAAGCTTGCAAAAACAATGGATTATATAACCGATGAAAAAACAGGCTTAAAATTTAAAGAGGCTTGTAACGGCATATGCATAAACCGTTTTACTTTGTCAGAGCTAAAAGAGGTACTTTCAGAGCGCTTAGAAGATGAGTTTGTGGGACTTGCAAATCACGAACAGTATTTTTATAAAGATTATTACGCATATGACCCCGAATATGAGCAGAAAGTATATTTGTTAGCAAAAATGATGCACGACGCAGGGTTTGAATGTATATTCTTTGAAGATGTAGTAAAATAACAAGTAAAAGGTCGGATTTAATCCGACCTTTTTATAGTCTGGACTTATTTTACATCCCAATTTGCTTGACAAATTTTGTGTTATGGTTTAAAATAGTACATTATTATACATATTTAGGCTGGTGAGTTTAATTGGAAAACAACGAGTATTTTAAAAGTGCGCTGTCTAACTGGTGCGATATGCTAGAAAATAACACTGCGAACCTCTCAAGAAAATACGATTCAACCAAGGTTAAATGCGGACTTAGAAATAGTGACGGAACTGGTGTATTGGCAGGTTTAACACGTGTCGGACAGGTTCACGGTTATATTCTTTATGAAGACGATAAAATGCCTGACGACGGTGTTTTGTCATATCGTGGAATAGATGTAAGAGATATCATTAATGCTTGCAAAAAAGAAGGTCGCTATGGCTATGAAGAGGCAAGCTATCTGCTTTTGTTCGGAAAACTTCCGAATAGTCAGGAGCTTGAAGATTTTAAAAATCTTATGAGCGAGTTAAGACCACTTCCTTATAACTTCCGTGAAGATGTTATAATGAAAAGCCCCAGCACCGATATTATGAACAAGCTGTCAAGATGTGTTTTAACAACATATTCATACGACGAAAGTCCTGATGCAACAGACCTTTATAACCTTATGCGTCAGTCAATGCTTTTGGTTGCTCGTGTTCCTACGATGGCGGCATATTGCTATCAGGCAAAGGCGCATTACTACGACGGCAAAAGTCTTTATATCCACAATCCGCAAAAGGGATTGTCGGCTGCTGAAAACTTTTTGTATATGATTCGCCCTGACAACAAGTTTACCGAGCTTGAGGCAGAGGTTTTAGATACAGCGTTTGTACTGCATGCAGAGCATGGCGGTGGTAATAACTCTGCGTTTACAACACGTGTGCTGTCATCTTCAGGTACAGATACATACTCTGCAATTTCAGCTGCAATCGGTTCTTTAAAAGGACCTAAGCACGGTGGTGCAAACCGCAAGGTTATGGGCATGATTGAGGACTTTAAAGCAAATATAACAGATATAAACGACCGTGACCAGATTGCTAAACACATTGAAAAGCTTCTTAATAAAGAAAGCTATGACAAATCAGGTCTTGTTTATGGTATGGGTCACGCAATTTATACACGTTCTGACCCACGTGCTGTTTATCTTAAACAGCAGGCAGAGCAGCTTGCAGAAGCAACAGGTAATATGAAAGAATTTAAGCTCTATTCACTTATTGAAGAGCTTACCCCTGAAATATTTGCCAGATTAAAAAATGATAAGCCAATGTGTGCAAACGTTGACTTGTATTCGGGATTTGTTTATAAATGCCTTAACATTCCGGAAGAGCTCTACACACCGCTCTTTGCTATAGCACGTATGCCCGGTTGGTGTGCGCATAGAATTGAAGAGGTTATGTACGGTAAGAAAATTATTCGTCCTGCATATAAGAGCATTTGCAAACGTGTTCCTTATGTTCCGATGGAAGAAAGAGAATAAAGTATTTTAAAAGCGGCTTTTAGCCGCTTTTTTTGTGGCATCAGAAAGATAAATTTTGGTTTTGGAGCATTGTCCAAATCTTTGATTTGGCTAACGATGCACACGCAAGGGTATCTCAAGAGCACGAGCAAAGCGATGTGCGATTGGTCGATACCTACTGCGCTTATTAAAGTTTATGTTTTCTTTAATAGTTTAATGTAGGGCAGGGACTTGCTCCTGCCGAAAGAACTAATACGGAAGGAACAAGGCCCTTTCCTACATTTCCAACATTCTGTTCGTGCAAATTTGCGATGTGTCGAAAATCGTTGTACCCTACATCGTAAATTTTCGCTTTATAATAGACCAAAATTTGTTTTTATAATAAAAATCATATAAGTTCAAACACTATTGACAAACGACCTATAAAATAGTATCATATAAATACAAACATTTGTTCTGAAAATGTCCTTACGAAAGGCTGATAAAATATATGGAAACAAAAAATCAATTTAAGCTGATTTCGCAATACAAGCCGACAGGTGACCAGCCTGAAGCTATTGACAGACTAGCTGAGGGAGTTTTGCGCGGCGACAGAGAACAGGTGCTTTTAGGAGTTACCGGCTCGGGCAAAACCTTTACTATTGCCAACCTTATTCAAAAGGTTAATAAGCCTACTTTAGTGCTTGCGCATAACAAAATCCTTGCGGCGCAGCTTTGCAGCGAATTTAAAGAGTTTTTTCCTGAAAATGCAGTTGAATTTTTTGTATCCTACTATGACTATTATCAGCCGGAGGCATATATTCCGCATACCGACACCTATATAGAAAAGGATTCTGCGGTAAATGACGAAATTGATAAATTACGCCACAGTGCCACAGCTGCACTTTTTGAACGACGTGATGTTATTATAGTAGCCAGCGTGTCGTGCATCTACGGCTTGGGTGACCCGATTGACTATAACGAATTGGTAGTGTCGCTAAGACCGGGAATGGAAAAGAGCAGAGATGAGGTATTAAAAAAATTAGTTGATATACAGTATGAACGAAACGACTTAAATTTTGTCAGAGGAAAGTTTCGTGTGCGTGGCGATGTTGTTGAAATCTTTCCTGCCAGCACGTCTGATAAGGCTATAAGGGTCGAATTTTTTGGCGATGAGGTAGACAGAATTACCGAAATTGATGCGCTGACCGGCGAGGTTTTAGGTGTCAGAAAGCACGTAGCAATTTATCCTGCATCGCACTATGTAACCACAAAAGAGAAAATGGAAAGGGCAATTGGCACAATAGAAGAAGAACTTGCAGAAAGAATTAAATATTTTAAAGAAAACGATAAGCTCTTAGAGGCTCAAAGAATAGAACAGCGCACTAACTATGATATCGAAATGATGCGCGAAATAGGCTTTTGTCAGGGAATTGAAAACTATTCAAGGCACATAAGTGGACGTACGCCCGGCTCTGCGCCTTTTACACTTTTGGACTATTTTCCTGACGATTTTCTGCTTGTTGTCGATGAGTCGCACGTTACAATCCCACAGGTCGGAGCAATGTATAATGGTGACCGTTCAAGAAAAGAATCGCTGGTTGAATACGGCTTTCGTCTGCCGTCTGCGTTTGATAACAGACCTCTTACGTTCAGCGAATTTGATGACAGACTTAATCAAATTGTATATGTAAGCGCAACGCCTGCACCGTATGAGAGAGAACGTTCGACACAGATAGTAGAGCAGGTAATAAGACCGACAGGTCTTGTTGACCCAGAGGTAAGTATAAGACCTATAAAAGGTCAGATTGACGATTTGGTAAGTGAAATTAACGTGCAGATAGAAAAGGGCGAACGCACATTAATTACGACCTTAACCAAAAAAATGGCAGAGGATTTAACCGACTATTTAAGAGATATGGATATAAAGGTGCGCTATCTTCATTCAGAGGTAAAAACAATGGAACGAATGGAAATTGTGCGTGACCTGCGAGCTGGCCTTTTTGATGTATTAGTTGGCATTAACCTTTTAAGAGAGGGCTTGGATATCCCTGAGGTTTCTCTGGTAGCAATATTAGATGCCGATAAAGAAGGTTTCTTGCGTTCAGAAACCTCACTTGTGCAAACAATAGGACGTGCTGCCCGAAACTCAAACGGCAGAGT
>JAFQAG010000077.1 GCA_017416985.1 Clostridia bacterium | reverse complement strand
TGTACATAATATTCCTAAAGGGAGGCGCATGCCACTGAATATAAATGCTAAGGAAATATGGCTAACTTACTTTAATAAGGTTTTGTTTGAAAAAGGATTAATTTCCGAAAAAGAGAAAACCAAAATGACAAACCTTATATATAGAGAGAGCCATAGTTCAAATTATAAAAAAGAAATATTAAAATCCCTCAGGGAACGAAATGCTCCTTGAGGGATTATTATTTAAAAAAACATTGACAATACAACAAAAAAGTTGTATAATGTAAATACAACAAAAAAGTTGTATAGATTTTATGTATTGGAGCATAATATGAAAGTACACACTTATGAAAATTCGAGTGGCAAGGATTTAATTAAAAAATACATCGATAAGCTTTCAAAGGAAGAACAAGTTGACGGGTATTCGGTATTACAAGCTTTTGAAGAAGACCGAATAAATGAACTAAATATCAAACCATGGCAAGGAAAGGTTTGGGAAGTATATTTTTATAAACACAATAGAATCTTTTATGTCACTATTGAAAATGAAGATGTTTATTTGTTACATGCTTGCAAAAAACAAAAGAACAAAACCGAAATGACAGACAAAAATATTGTTATATCAAGAGCCAAAGAGCTTGGAAAACTTTTAAACAAGTCTTTTATATGAGGAGGATTAGCTATGCCATTCAAACAGATTAATGTAAATGAACAAATTGCAGAAAAAAGAAAAACAGATAGCGAATTTGACAGCTTATGGCAAGGTAGTAGAAATGAATATAAATTACTTGCCGAACTTGTGAAAATCAGAAAAGAAGCAAATTTATCTCAGACTGAATTAGCGGAAAAAAGCGGAAATAAACAACAAGTAATTTCAAGAATTGAAAACAAAGAAAACAGTCCTACATTAAAAACATTGTGTAGTATCTTAGATGTATTAGGATATGAGATTAAAATTCAGCCAAAACAAGAAGTATAACTTAGATTTCCAAAAAATCAGTGCCTGACATTATGCCCGGCACTGATTTTGCTTTATATCACTATGCGATATTCATACCCGATTTTCTGAGTATGACCACCAAGTGTGCGGTTATTTCGGGAAAAAACCTTAGTTCGTACGGGACAGATGTTATTAACCATCTGTCCGCCGATTGAACCAGCCTCTTTAGAGGTTAAATCGCCGTTATAGCCCTGCTTTAAGTTAACGCCTACTTCGTTTGCAACTTCCATCTTGAACTTGTTAAGAGCTTCTTTTGCTTCAGGAACAACTTTTTTATTACTTGTCATTTTGTTACACTCCTTATAAAATATAAAAAATTTATTCGAGGTCATCGCCTCGATACTATTTTGTTCAATGCGCAATTATATATTCAAAAAAATGATGTATTTTGTCAAGAAGTTTTTTCCTTTAAAGTAATTTTTTAAAACGCAGATTAATAGTAAAACAAAAGGTAACATTTTTTGATTAATTTCATATAATATCACTATGAGAAATCGGGAGGTGTTACAATGCGGCTTGGCAACAAAAAAAGAGTTTGTTTTCATATCAGCAAAGAGAGCAAGCGAAAATGGTCGGCTTTTTTGTGGCTTATATTTATATTTGCATTGTGCGCCGCAACTTTTTTGTGCTTTTTAAAAACTGTGCGTCCTGTTATGGTAG
This sequence comes from Clostridia bacterium, assembly GCA_017416985.1. Taxonomy (GTDB): domain Bacteria; phylum Bacillota; class Clostridia; order UBA1381; family UBA9506; genus RGIG1666. The sequence goes on along the minus strand of JAFQAG010000077.1, from coordinate 2,562 downwards.
AGCTTGCAAAAGCTAAGGCTACATATCTTGCAAATCAGCTTATAGATAAATCAGTTTCTGAAATTTTTAAAAAACAACCAATTAAATATTCTGATATTATAAGGTTAGAAAAAGACCAGGACGGCAATATACGTGCAGTGCAATCTGACCTTTTTGAAGTAAACAGCTTAAAAACGGAGATAGCCTTAGATATTCAGCAAAAAATTGCGGAGGCATCAAAAGCAGATTTTAAAATTCCATCAGGAAGCTTAACAGGAATTGATTTTTTAGCAGGCACAGGACCATATATTAACTTTAATTTAATGCCGTATGGCAGCGCTCAGGTGGATTTTATATCCAGCTTTGAAACTGCGGGAGTAAATCAGACACGGCTTATGGTAAATTTAAATGTAAAAACAAATTTTGCACTTTTAATGCCTACGGTAAACACAAGCTGTGCAGTTGAAAATACTGTTCCGTTATTTCAGACAATCGTTGTTGGTGAGGTTCCCGAAAGCTTTTTCAATGTAGACAGGGCAGATGAGTCATTAATTGATGATGCTTTAGATATGGCACAATAAAAAATATTAAACTTTTTAATATTTAGGATTGCTTTTTTGTTTAAAATATGAGAAAATATATTTATTAAAAAGGAGAATATCTGATGAATGCTTTAGAAGTATTGAAAACAAGAAGAAGCGTAAGAAAATATCTTGATAAAAACGTAGAATTAAGCATTTTAAAAGATTTGGCAGACTGCGGAAGATTAGCAGCAACGGCTCGTAATATTCAGCCGTGTCGGTTTGTTATTGTAACTGATAAAAAACGCAAATTAAAGCTGTCAGAGCTTGTAACATCAGGAAAATTTATTAATGATGCGGCTGCGTGTATTTTGGTGTTTTGCGAAGAAACTCCATTTATGATAGAAGACGGAGCGGCGGCAACGCAGAATATTCTTCTTGCTGCAAAGGCGCACGGACTTGGCTCGTGCTGGATAGCAGGCTATGGGCGACCTTATCAAAAAGAGGTTGAAAGTTTTATAGGTGTTCCTGAAAATATTAAGCTTATTTCGTGTGTATCAGTTGGATATGAAGACGGAAAAGCAGAAACCTCTAAAAAACCGCTGGAAGAAGTTATGCATATAGATTGCTGGAAAGAATAAATTGCTCTTTTAATAATCATACTATGGTTATTAAATTAAAAGGAGAGCAATTTATGAGCAACGAATCAGTTAATGAAAAAGATAAAAAAGAAGAAACACAGCAAGAAAGCAACAGCGAAAACATACGTGATTTTGGCAGCAGTTGTATAAAAAATTCAAAGGGCAATATTCATTGTCTTACGATAGTTGGTCAGGTAGAGGGGCATATGCTTCTTCCGCCACAGAATAAAACGACTAAGTATGAGCACGTGATACCGCTTTTGGTATCGGTTGAAGAAGACGAAAACATTGATGGCTTAATAGTTATTTTAAATACCGTTGGCGGCGATGTTGAGGCAGGTCTCGCAATTTCTGAAATGATTTCAAGTATGACTAAACCGGTTGTTTCGTTGGTGCTGGGCGGAGGTCACAGTATTGGTGTTCCGCTTGCGGTTTCGTCTAAACATTCGTTTATTGCACCATCGGCAACGATGACTATTCATCCAATACGCATGAATGGTCTTGTTATAGGTGTTCCGCAAACGTATGAATACTTTAATAAAATGCAGGAACGGGTAGTTAATTTTGTGACAAAAAACTCTAATATATCACGTGAAAAGTTTACCGAGTTTATGATGAAAACAGGCGAAATGGCAAATGATGTAGGATGTATCATTATGGGCGAAGAGGCTGTTAAAAGTGGATTGATTGATGAAATCGGCGGTATACGAGAGGCTTTAAGTTGCTTGTATCAGATGATAGATGAAAACAAAAAAGAAAAGGATGCGACAAAAGAAAATGACAAAAAATCTTGACGTTGGAATAAAAAACAGATTAGAAATTAAGGTTGACGAAACAAAAAGTGCGATTACTGCCGGCAGCGGAACTCTGCCGGTGTTTGGCACTCCGTTTGTGGCGGCGCTCATGGAGCAAACGGCTGAAGAAAGTGTGCGTGCTTTTTTAGAAGAAGGACAGGCTACTGTCGGAACAAAGCTTGTTTTAAATCACACGGCAGCAACCACTATGGGACGCACTGCTTTTTGTGAATCTGAACTGGTTTTGGTTGACCGCAGACGTTTGGTGTTTAAAATTGTTGTTTGCGACGATGCAGGTCAGGTGGCAGATGCAGAGCACGAGCGTTTTATTGTAGATGTTGAAAAATTTATGGATAAAGAAAGTAAAAGAGGTGTGGAGTAATGCTTACAGATATCGAAATAGCTCAAGGAGCTAAAATGCAGCCAATAACAAAGGTTGCAGAAAAAATCGGTATAGATGCCGATGAACTTGAATTATACGGAAAGTATAAGGCAAAACTCTCTAAAGATGTTTGGAATAGGGTTAAATCGAATCCTGACGGAAAGCTGGTTTTGGTTACTGCAATTAACCCGACTCCTGCAGGAGAGGGCAAAACAACAACAACTGTCGGCTTGGGTCAGGCAATG
>JAFQAG010000076.1 GCA_017416985.1 Clostridia bacterium | reverse complement strand
TGTGGCGTCCGATCCGCCGTGTAAATATCTCTAACGAACGTTTATGTATTCCGCAGATTGATACAGACTTTGCAGTAGAAGCTATTAAAAAGCTTGTTGAAGTTGATATGGACTGGATTCCTGACGGCGAAGGAACATCACTTTATGTTCGTCCGTTTATTATCGCAACCGATAACGCATTAGGTGTTCATCCGTCACATACATATAAGTTTATCGTAATTATGTCACCTGTTGGTGCATATTATCCGGAAGGATTAAATCCGGTTAAAATTTATGTTGAAGATGAGTATGTTCGTGCAGTTCGCGGCGGTATGGGATTTGCAAAAACTGCAGGTAACTATGCGGCAAGTATTAAAGCACAGAAGGTTGCAGCAGAAAAAGGTTATACCCAGGTTCTCTGGCTTGATGGTGTAGAGCGTAAATACATCGAAGAAGTAGGAACAATGAACGTGTTCTTTAAAATTGATGGCGAAATCATTACTCCTGCACTTAACGGCAGTATTTTAGCTGGTATCACACGTGATTCTTCTATCCAGATTCTTCGTTCTTGGGGACTTAAAGTAACTGAGCGCAAGCTCTCTATCGAAGAAGTTTATGATGCTCATAAAGCTGGTAAGCTCGAAGAAGTATTTGGTACAGGAACAGCAGCAGTTATTTCTCCTGTTGGTGAGCTTAACTGGAATGGTAATGTTATTACTATTAACAATGGCGAAATCGGCGAGATTTCCGGCAAACTTTATGATACTATTACAGGTATCCAGAGCGGTGCTTTAGAAGACACATTTAATTTTACTGTAAGAGTATAATATACAAAATATATTTTAAGAACTTCGTAACTGATTGCGAAGTTCTTTTTTTGTGCCTTTTAATAATATTAAATTCGTCACCAAAAAATCATTATTACAATATAATGTAATATAAAAAAAGAGAGGTGGTATGATGAATGCACTTGACATAAAAGAAATAAATATGAAGTACCAGGATGTATCTGGTGAAATAGATGCGATTACTAATGTTAGCTTTAGCATTAAAAAAGGTGAATTTTTAAGTTTAGTAGGCCCAAGCGGATGTGGAAAATCTACGCTTTTATCAATCGTAAGCGGACTTTTAAAGCAAACAGGCGGAGAAATACTGATAGATGGCGAAAGTGTTGAAGGTGTATCATCAAAAATCGGATATATGCTTCAAAAAGATAATTTGTTAGAGTGGCGCACAATTTACGGCAATGTGATTTTAGGTCTTGAAATACGCAAAGAATTAAATGATGAAAGCCGCAAATATGCCAACGAGCTTTTAAAAACTTATGGTTTATATGAATTTAAAGATAAATATCCTGCACAATTATCAGGTGGTATGCGTCAAAGAGCTGCTCTGATAAGAACTTTAGTTACAAAACCTGATATACTTCTGCTTGATGAGGCATTTTCAGCGCTTGATTATCAGACTCGCTTAGCAGTAGGGGATGACGTATATCGTATAATAAAAAAAGAAAACAAAACCGTTTTAATGGTTACTCACGATATCCCCGAGGCAATCAGTATGTCAGACAGAATAGTAGTACTTACCAAAAGACCGGCGGTCATTAAAGCTATACACAAAATTGATTTTGAAAACTTAAAAGAAAGAACACCGCTAGAGTGCAGAAAGCAAGAGGCGTTCAGCTTGTATTTCAATGATATATGGAAGGAGCTGGATGTTCATGTATAAAAAAGCGTCAGAAAGCATATCAGAAGAAAGAAAAAAATATTTAAGACATTTAGCATATAAAAAATACGGAATCTTATCTGTTCAGATTTTAATACTTGTATTTTTTATTGCAATATGGGAAATAAGTGCAAATTTGGGTATAATCGACAGCTTTATAACCAGTCAGCCGTCAAGAATTGTAGATACGTTTTTAAACTTAACATCTAATGACCTTCTTATGCATATTGGTATAACTTGCTTTGAAACAATAGTTGGATTTTTATTGGGTGTAGCATTAGGAACAATTTTAGCAACGCTTTTGTGGTGGTCAGACACCTTGTCAAAAATAAGCGAGCCTTATCTTGTTATATTAAACAGTTTGCCCAAGATAGCTTTAGGTCCTGTGATAATAATTTGGGTTGGTGCGGGGGTTAAGGCAATAATCGTAATGGCGCTTGCAATATCGTTAATCGTTACGGTTTTAGAGCTTTTAAATGGCTTTTTACAAACCGATAAAGAAACAATTAAAATGGCTAGAACATTTGGAGCAAACAAAGCTCAGATTTTTTCTAAAATTGTATTTCCTGCAAATATGGAAACACTTTTTAATTCGCTTAAAATTAATATAGGCTTATCCTTAGTGGGCGTTATAGCGGGTGAATTTTTAGTTTCTAAAGCAGGGCTTGGATATTTGATAGTTTATGGAGGTCAGGTTTTTCAGCTTGACTTGGTTATGGCAAGTGTAATAATTTTAGCAATAGTGGCGGCGCTATTATATGAGTTTGTGCTCATTTTAGAAAAAATAGTATGTCGCAAAAACTTTCGCAAGTAAAAAATATTATATATGGGCAGCAGATAATGTCTGCTGCCCGGAAAGGTAGGTTAAAATGATACATACAAAAAAGGTGCTAACGGCAATAGGCTGTATTTTAATGGCAGCGGTTTTGTGCTTTAGCGGATGTACAAAAAAAGATGAGGGATTAAAAAAAGTAAAGGTAGGCGAGGTAACTCATTCGGTATTCTATGCACCGCAATACGCAGCTGTTGCCTTAGGATATTTCGAAGAAGAAGGCTTAGAGCTTGAGCTTTCTAATCTTCAGGGTGCCGACAAGGTAATGACAGCGGTATTATCCAACCAGATTGACATTGGCTTTTGTGGTCCTGAGGCAGCAATTTATGTGTATAACGAAGGCAAGGAAGATTATGTAGAAGTATTTGCTCAAATGACTAAGCGTGACGGCTCGTTTTTAGTAGGTAAGGATGCCGACGATGACTTTGATTGGAATGATATCAAGGGGAAAACAGTAATACCTGGCAGAAAAGGCGGCGTTCCATATATGACGTTAGAATACGTTATAAAACAAAACGGAATCGACCCTGTAAACGATGTTAATTTAGATGACAGTATACAGTTCTCTCTTATGGCAGGTGCTTTTGCAGGCAGCGATGCTGAATATGTGTCACTATTTGAACCAACTGCATCTATGATTGAGGCAGAAGGCAAGGGTTACATTTTATGCTCAATAGGCGAAGAAAGCGGAGAAATTCCATATACCGCATATTGCGCTAAAAAAAGCTTTTTAAAAGACAATGACGATATGATTCAAAAATTTACAAATGCAATATATAAAGGACAAAAATGGGTACAGGAAAACTCAGCATCCGACATTGCAAAAACGATTGCTTATGCATTTCCTGATACCGATATAAATATGCTTACCAAATCGGTAGAAAGCTATAAATCTATTGGTGCTTGGAATACTACACCGTATTTAGAAGAAAAACAGTTTGACTTTTTGCAAACGGTAATGACATCAGCAGGAGAGCTAGATAAAAAAGCTCCTTACGATAAAATTGTGAATAATAGCTATGCTAAAACAGCAATTGAAAATATAAAATAGCTTTATAAATAAAATTTTTATAAAAACTGCCGGGGAGAGCTTTCTCTGGCAGTTTTGCTATAAGGACACGCAACAAAAAACAACTGTATTAAATTGACTATTTTTTCATTATGTGCTATACTTATTACATTGTTTAAGGTTTTTAGCGGTTTTGTTATAAACGGGGGAATACGTTATATGGCACATATATTAGGAGTGTTGGCAGTTGTGACGTTTCTTTTGAGTTTTAAGTTTAAAACAAGAAGAAATATTATTGCTGTTAATTTAACTTCAAGACTATTATATATACTGCAATATATCTTTT
>JAFQAG010000075.1 GCA_017416985.1 Clostridia bacterium | reverse complement strand
GGTTGCAGTTGTACAAGAGGGCAGAGCTAACCCCAGACAGCTATACATAAACGACAATACCGCAGACGATTTTAAACGACTTATATCCAAAATTAAAGAAGATTCATTTAAAAAGAACGGTTATGAGGCAAAGGTAATTATGCAGGCAACGCATTCGGGCAGATATTCAAAACCTGAGGGCAAACCAGCACCTATTATTGCATATAATAATCCGTTGTTTGAAAAGGACAATCCTATTGACAAAAGCTGTATTATATCTGATGACGGTTTAAAACGTTTAGAAGAGGCATACGGAAAAGCTGCGCATTTAGCAGAACAGGTCGGTTTTGATGGCGTGGATATTAAGTGCTGTCACAGATACTTAGCCAGTGAGCTTTTGTCTGCATACAACAGAGAGGGTGAGTATGGCGGCAGCTTTGAAAACAGAACAAGACTTATAAGAAACGGCATTGCGCAGGCAAAAGCCAATGTGTCTGATAACTTTGTTGTAACAAGCCGAATGAACGTATATGATGGTTTTGAGCATCCTTACGGATTTGGTGTTAAAGATGACGGTAGCTTAGAGCCATGTTTAGATGAGGCAATAGAGCTTATTCGCCTATTAAATAAAGAACACGGTCTTGAGCTTTTAGACGTTACTATCGGAAATCCGTATGTAAACCCACACGTTAACCGTCCGTTTGATAAAGGGCCTTATGTGCCGAACGAATCTCCACTTGTAGGTGTGGCTCGTATGATGCATTGTGTGGGAACAATTCAAAAGGCTGTGCCCGAGGTTAAAATTATCGGTTCAGGATTTTCGTACTTAAAAGAGCTGTCACCATACTTGGCAGCAGGTGCGGTTGAATCTGGTATTTGTGAAATTGCAGGCTTTGGACGTGAGGGCTTTGCATATCCTGACTTTGTGCGTGATTTAAAAGAAAACGGAGAAATAGACAAGAAAAAGGTTTGCATTGCCTGCGGCAAATGTACAGAGCTTATGCGTATGGGTAATATTACAGGTTGTGTAATACGTAATCCTTACTATACCGACCTTTATAAAAAAGCATTGGAGGCGGCAAAACAATGAACAAAACTGCAATCGTAACGGGGGCGGCAGGCGGCATAGGTCATGCTGTTGTAGAAGAACTTGCAAAAAACGGATTTAAGGTAACAGCACTTATCCGTTCGAAAAAGCCGGCAGAAATAGCTGTAAATCCGCAAAATGTTAATTATGTTCAAGGTGATGTTTCAATCCGTGAGGACAGAGAGCGTTTGCTTTCTGAGGCAATAAGCTTTGCAGGTCCTGTGGGCGTTTTGGTAAATGTGGCAGGTGTCGCTCCCACAGTACGTGCTGATTTACTCGAGATGACAGAAGAAAGCTACGACCGTGTGATGAACATCAACACCAAAGGAATGATGTTTTTAACGCAGATTGTTGCTAAGCATATGGTAGAAAATGCACAAGCCGGAGAAATTAATGGCTCGATAGTTAACATATCTTCGCTGTCTGCATACACAAGCTCGATAAGCCGAGGTGAATATTGTATATCAAAAGCAGGGGTATCTATGATAACCAAGCTGTTTGCAGACCGCTTAAGCGAGTATAATATTACAGTTAACGACGTGCGACCGGGCATTATAAAAACTGATATGACGAGTACTGTAACTGAAAAGTATGACAAACTCATAGCAGGCGGGCTTTTGCCTATTGCTCGTTGGGGCAAGCCTGAAGATGTTGCAAAGGCTGTATATGCATTTTGCTCAGGACAATTACCCTATACTACGGGTCAGTCATTAGATGTAGACGGCGGTTTTCACATACGCCGACTTTAGGAGGGTGCGCTATGCTTATTAATGGCAGAGAAATTCCTGTTTTTAAATTTAATACCATTATTATCGGCAGCGGATGTGCCGGCTTTAATGCGGCAGACACTTTATTTGATTTAGGTCAGCATGATATTGCTATCGTTACCGAGGGAGTAAAGCTTGGCACATCACGAAATACGGGTAGCGATAAACAGACCTATTATAAAATGTCGGTAGAATCAGGGCAGAGTGACAGCGCAGATGCTATGGCAAAAACTCTTTTTGAAGGCAAAAGTGTTAACGGAGATACTGCACTTTGCGAAGCGGCAGCATCGCTCAGAAGCTTTATGAAGCTTGTCAATTTAGGTGTTCCGTTTCCAACAAATGAATACGGTGAGTTTGTCGGATACAAAACAGACCACGACAACGGCAAAAGAGCATCGTCGGCAGGACCGTTAACATCAAAATATATGACCGAAGCATTAGAAAGACAGGTTAAAAACAAAGGTATCCGTATTTTTGACAATACAATGATTGTTGAGCTTATTACCGAGAATAACCGCATTGTTGGTGCAATCGGTCTTGATAAGCAAAAGCTATACAGCGAAAGTATGGGGTTCGTTCTGTTTTTGGCGGATAATATAATTTTGGCAACTGGCGGACCAGCAGGAGTATACCATAACAGCGTATATCCGCGTTCGCAAAACGGAATGACCGGTTTGGCAATTTCAGCAGGTGCGGAGTGCGTGAATCTCGAGGAGTGGCAATACGGACTTGCATCGGTTGATTTTCGCTGGAATTTATCAGGAACGTATCAGCAGGTAATTCCCAAATATATTTCTGTTGATAAGGATGGAACAGTTCGTGAGTTTTTGCCGTCTTACTTTAAAAATCCAGAGGATGCAGTTAATTATGTGTTTATGAAAGGCTATCAATGGCCATTCGACTCTGCAAAACTATCAGGCTCTTCGGTTATAGACCTTATTGTATATCACGAGGAAATTGAGTTGGGCAGTGAGGTGTATATGGATTTTGCGAGTGAGCCGACTATTTTAGAAAATGGCTTCGACGCACTTTCAGAGGAAGCGTTCAGTTATCTTAAAAACTCTGATGCACTTATAAAAACACCTATTGCCCGTCTGGCAAAAATGAATCCTAAAGCTATTGCGCTTTATAAATCACACGGCATAGATTTATATTCTGAGCCGCTTAAAATAACCGTCGCAGCACAACATAATAACGGTGGCATTGCAGTTGATAAAAACTGGGAAACCAATATAAGCGGACTATATGCTGCAGGCGAGGCGGCAGGCACTTTCGGAGTATATCGCCCAGGCGGCTCGGCACTTAATTCAACTCAGGTAGGAAGCTTGAGAGCAGCTCAGGAAATATATTTTTCGAAAAGAGAACGTACAGTTGCTAGCGAAAAGACATTAAATGATGTTGCAAATCTTATTGGCAGCTGGATTGATTGTTTAAAAGATAACAAAGACAAAAAAGTGCTCAATCCCCGAATAAATAATTTAAGAACAGAGCAAGCCAAAATTATGAGTGCTTGCGGTGCGCATATGCGCTCGAGTGCAGAAATGAAAGAATTTAATAATCTTACAAAAGAGCACAAGAGTAAAATTAACGATTTATGGAACAATATGTGTCCAGCAGATATGCCATCGTGGTTCAGACTGCGTGATTTACTCACTACACAACAAGCGGTTATTGAGTCAATGATATGCGCAGGAGAAAATATAGGTAGCAGAGGTGGCTCGGTATTTTGTAATGAAAATCCTGATTTATCTGATGCGGCTAACATTCAGGCGATTTCGATACAGGCAAATAAAGAGTATGACAAAAAAACTTTGCACTGGCATAAGGATAAGGGTTGCTGGTTTGAAGATATAAGACCGATTCCTGTTTGTGAAAACTGGTTTGAAAAGGTATGGAGCGAGTACAATTACCGTTGTGGAATTTAAAAAGTAAAGGAGCAAACAGTATGATTAAAGAACGTATAAAACTGTATGATACATCAGAGCACCCTTATGTTGATGCATATATCCTTGATGCAATAACAAGTCCTGAAACAGATAAATGCAGAGGTGCAGTTATTATTACACCGGGCGGCGGATACAAATATACAACCGACAGAGAGGGAGAGCCGGTTGCGATGAAGTTCGCGGCGGCGGGTTATCACACCTTTGTATTGCACTACCGTGTAATGCCTGAAAAGGTTACAGATCCATTAGAGGACTTAGCAAGAACGATAGTTATGCTAAGAAAAAACAGTAAAGAATGGCGCATAGATAAGGATAACATCAGTATATGCGGATTTTCGGCTGGTGGCCACCTGGCAGCATCTTTGGGAGTGTATTGGAATCATGAGTTTTTATCAGAACTTGTAGGTGTAGAAAATGATCTGTTAAAGCCTAACCGCCTTATCTTGGGATATCCTGCACTTTCGATGAAAGTGCCGAAAAGTAAGTTTTTAGTTGAAAGGCTGGCAAATGGAGATGAGTCATTTGCAGACTTTCTATCAGTAGATAAACACGTCAGCAGCGATACTCCACCAGTGTTTATGTGGCATACTGCCAACGACGATACAGCACCGGTGCAAAACAGTCATATTTTTGCATTGAGTTTAAGTGAATTTGAGATTCCTTACGAAATGCATGTTTTCCCATATGGACCTCACGGGCAATCGGTTGTTGAGGATCACGTTTATACACATATGCCTAACATATATTCTCCTGATTGTGCTCAGTGGGTAGAATTAGCATTAAAATGGATGAAAAAATAAATGCAAAGAGTCCGCAGCGTTTGCTGCGGACTCTTTGCATTTATTAAACTTATAAGACTATTCTTATTCCCTTATCTTCGCTTTCATATACAGCCTCAACTATTTTCTGATTGAAAATTCCCTCTTCTGCTGTTACTGGAATTGGTGCATCAGAAAGAATAGCATCAGAAAATTTAGTTATCTCTTTTGTATACATATTTCCGCTTACATATTTTATATCCTTATTTCCATTACTTAAAGTAGAAATTTTTATTGTTCCTGTTTCGGTCTGACCTAATGTTCCTTCAGCAGTTATACAGCCCTCAGTGCCGTAAATTTCAAATTTACATCCAACCTCTTCAGGAATATTAAAGTTTGCCTCAACACAGAATAAAGAGCCATTTTCCATTCTCATTATAGCGGTTGCTGCATCTTCGGTATCGGGATACTTAAAAATCTGATTGCCGCTCATACCTATAATTTCTTTTGCGTTCATATTCGTAACATATTGCAAAAGGTCTATACAATGAATTCCCATATCCATCATTGTGCCACCGCCTGAAAATGCCTTTGTTTGTCTCCATTTAACCTCGGATACAGGCGAGGTACAGTTAAATTTAGCATATGCCGATACAACTTCGCCTATTGCTTTGCTCATGATAAGCTCTCTGATTCGTTCGTGACCATCATGAAAACGCATCATAAAGCCTACTCCCAGTTTAACATTTTTTTTCACACAATATTCCTGGATTTCTAAAGCTTCGTCTACGGTTAACCCCATAGGTTTTTCGAGAAGAATGTGTTTTTTGCTATCGGCAGCAAGAAACGCCTGCTCTTTGTGACAAAAGACAGGTGTGGCAATATAAACAGCGTCAATATCCTCCTGAGCCAAAAGGTCACTGACTTCGGTATAAACGCGTGTTACACCATATTTTTCACCAACTTTAGCTGCAACTTCAGCATTTTTATCCATAACAGCTGCGCACTCGGCATTTTCTGCCAGCATAAGTCCCGGAATTGTTCTTTTGTCAGCAATGCCACCACAACCGATTATTCCCCATTTTACCTTGTTCATATGTATTACCTCTCTTTAGTTAATTTGCTTTATTATATTATATTTGTAAGCAAATTAAATGTAAATAAGTTTTCTAAAACTGTCATCTAAACTGCAATTTTGTCACAAAAATTTTTACAAATATTTGCCACGATAATGATAAAATTATAATTCCCGTGACAGTTTTAGCAATAATATGATTAGAAAAGGTTTTATAGGGAATTTGTCAATCAGATTTAATATTTCACCCAGTAGCTGTCAAAATAGATGTCAAATTTTCAAGTCTATATTTTGTAAATGAGATGGCAATTCACAATATTATTGTATAATATTTTTTTCTTTATCAATCGCCTTTATCCATAGCCTTGATTTCTAAAAGCCTGCAATATAAATCAGGGTTATCAAGCACAATGATTTTTAATTCGTTTACAACACGGGTAACAATTTGATATAGCATTCCTATTGCACTGTAATAACTGCCGTAAGCTATAAGTGTACCGGATTCGTCGTAAGAAAAATTTTTATCCATTACAAAAACGACCTTCTCAAACTCTTGACCGATAACATCATGAGCATTAGATGAGCATATAGGTAAAAGCGAATCAAGAGCGTTGGGGCGGTACTGAGATGTGGTGTATTTAACGGCCTTCCATCCTTTTTGATTTTCCAAGTATTCAATATACTTTTTTACATCTTCAATGGAATCAAAGTATTCTATACTGATGGCTTCGTAATCAAGAAATGCATTGCTCTTTCCGATGTTCATAAGATTCGTAATAAATGATGCCATCTCTCGGTTTGTGCGTATTTTATTAGTTAATTCTTTTTTGTGTGCGATAATTTCATTGAAGTTTTCTGTAATATAATCATGAAGATCTAAAGTTTCGCCTGAACTGAGAAATTGCTTTTTATCATATGTAAATACGATGGGTATATTGTGTTCAATTGACTTTTTAATAATAATGTCGAGCTGCCATGTGCGTATGCGTTGTGCTTCATCGATAAGAATAAGCTTTAAACCTTCTGTTATTAATCGATCAGCGGAGTTTTGATTTATGTCAGCAATGGTGATAATATTCCATTTATAATCATCCTTTAATTTAACATGCCCGTCATTTAATTTTCCACAATGTATTGTCATGACAGAGCGGTTGCCGAAGTCATTAATTATAGTTTTTGCAATATCGTACAGCATTAATGTTTTTCCGGTACCGGCATTTGCCGATACGCAAAAGCATTCATAAAGATTATTTTTAATAGTATTAATAATTTGCTTTTTAATTTCTTGCTGGCTACCGGTTAAAAAATATTCATTATTCATAAATTTATCCGTATGATTAAACGGGGAAATCAGATAATTGCTCGGAATAAATAATTTATCAGGGTTCATCGCACTGTTGACGGCTTGGGATTTTAACGCATCTATTAATTCGTTAAAGTCTGTTTTTACACATATGCAATTTGCAGAATCATATTTATACAGAGCGTCATCTTCGACATAAGTATAGATTAAAACATCTTTACCTAAAAATTTTAAGTAGTAATAATTTTGCCGCATTTGTTCAGTAATTTTTTGAACTTTAATTTGCTCATCAAGCGGAGCTTTCAGTTCAATGTCTATTATAGTTTCATTGCTAAATCTTAACAAATCGAACTCTTTGCTTATCTGCTTAATGGTGTATCCTATATAATATCCGTCCAATATTTTAAAACTGTCATCATATGACTTTAAAATTTCATATAGCTTGGCAAGCGTTTTTGCTTCTGCTGCTTTTAAACCTACATCCAGTTTTCGGCTTATGTAAACAGTTTTATTTTGAAAAGCAATAGCACCTTGATATGCGGAAATAAGATTTGTCGGATTCATAGTAAACACCTCTCAAAATATCTTTGGGAGAATTATAACATGTTTTTACATGCTATACAATAAAAACGGGATATTGTTAAATATAAAGTTACAAAATCGGATTAAAATTATTGCATTACTGTTTTAAATGGAGTATAATAAAAATGAAAGAGGGTGAATTTATGGCTTACTATACGATTGATGAATTGAAAAACATTAGAGGGGATATTGCGAAACAATATGGGGTTAAAAAAGTAGCTTTGTTTGGCTCGTATTCTACCGGCAAGCAAACGTCTGATAGTGATATTGATTTGCTTATAGATAAGGGTGAAATTAAAGGTTTGGTAATGTTTAACGGCTTTATAAATTCACTACAAGATCGATTGAACAAAGAAGTAGATATTTTGACATATACATCGCTAGAGCGTTCGTTGATTAAGGATTCTGTACGAGATGAGGTAGTTTTGTATGAACAGTAGAGATCAAATTATTCTTTGGGAAACTGTAATTGGCGATATACCTGAGCTTAAAAAGTTTTGCGAAAGCCAAATTAAGTGAATGCCTATTAAGACAAATAAAAATAACAAAACCCTTTACTATTCAAGTTTAAAACTCGATGGTAATGGGTTTTTATTATCTAACAGGGTATTAAGTTTCCAAACTTAAAACATTGTGTAAGCGTTCTGCTAACTCATGATTTTCCTGTTCTTTGCAAATTTTTTCAACAAACTCAAACAGGTGGTATTCCTTGCACGTTTCTCTGTTAAAAGCAATAAATCTTTTCTTTGTTTTGAGGTTGCTGTATAGCGGTTTTTGATAATGTACGACATATTCAACGTTACCACCGTC
>JAFQAG010000074.1 GCA_017416985.1 Clostridia bacterium | reverse complement strand
TTGAGTTCGCTTGCATCCGGGAATGCAATGGTACTGTTGCGTATTGCTTCGTCCTCGATTAGTTCACGCGCTGTCACGTTTGGAGTAGAGTACGTAATGTAATCAAAGTTCATCTTCGCTATGTCAGGACGACATAGGAAATTAATAAAGCGTTCTGCGTTTACTTTATTCTTTGCATTTTTCGGAATTACCCAGGAATCAATCCACACATTCGAGCCTTCTTTTGGAATTACATACTCCAAATCCGGATTTTCCATCTGTGTGTAAATTGCTTCTCCGGAATAAATCACACCGATAGCAGCTTCGTTACTAATCATTTTATCACGCACTTGGTCCACAACGTAGGCTTGAACCAAGGGTTTTTGATCTAATAATAGCTCCTGAGCTTCGTTTAGTTCGTCTAAATCCATAGAATTTAAAGAATAACCACTATATTTCAATGCAACAGCAAATGCATCACGTACACTGTTCTGCATGAGTATCTGATCCGCGTATTTTTCATCCCAAAGTATCGACCAACTGTCTACCGGCTCATCCACCATAGTCTTGTTGTAGAGGATACCGACAGTTCCCCAACAATAAGGAACGGAATAATTCCTGCTTTTTTTTCAATCAGAGCATCCATATCTATAAAAGGCATTTTCAAGCGATATGAAAGTGCACGCCCAACCGTAGTTTTTCCGCAGCCGGTCATGCCGATTAATACTATATTTTTTTTGTTTCTCACGTTAAAATCAACCTTTGTTTCTATTTTGTATTTGTAAGTGTAACACAAATAAGCAGACTGTGCCACTCTTTTAGCGGCACAGTAGTTCTGCTTGAAAGCATTGTTGAAATAGTTATCTTAATTCTGCTCCGAGTTTATCTTTTAACGCATCTAAAATTTCCTGAACCGTTTTGCTTGTATCCTCGTCGGTCAGGGTTTTTTCATCGGACTGCAGAGTGAGTGAGTATGCCATAGATTTTTTGCCTTCCGGCACCTGTTTGCCCTGATATACATCGAACAATACTAAGCCTGCAAATAAGTTTTTCGATTTTTTCTTAATAATTTCTTCAACATCAGCGGCTAAAACATTCTCGTCAGCTAAAATTGCAAGGTCACGAACAACTGCAGGATATTTAGGCAACGGCTTATACTGCTTTTCATCAGCTGCTGCTTCTAAAATCGCCTCAAAGCTGATTTGAGCGGCATATACTTCGCCTGACATACCATAGTTGTCGCAAACCTGCGGATGAATTTGACCCAAAACGCCTGCCTGCTTATTTCCAATCATAAGAGCTGCAGCACGTCCAGGATGGAATGTCGGGTCATCTGTTAAAGGAACAAAACGGCATTTTGAAACATTCATACCGTCTAAGAGAGCCTCGACAATGCCCTTTAAATCATAAAAATCGCATCCGCCAAACATACCTAAAACAATTTCTTGTTCTTCGTTAGGTAAAAGCTCGCCATCAACTGGCAGATAAATTTTTGCAAGCTCAAACAGCTTTGCATCACTTGCTTTAAAGTTTGCATTACGTGCTAAGGTTTCCATCATAGATGAAAGACCGGTTGTTCTCATAATTGAGTTTTCTTCACCTAAAGGATTTGAAATTTTAACAACATTTCTAAGTATGCTGTCAGCAGGAACGCACAGCTTGTCAAACAGATTCGGATTTGTAAAACTGTAAGTTATAATTTCATACATTCCGCAAGCGGTAAGAATGTTTTTAATCTTATCTTCTGCTTTTTGTGAACGAGTTTTAACGGCAGCAACAGTTTCGCTACGCATTAAGGTTGACGGAATTTTGTCGTAGCCAAAAATACGTACAACCTCTTCAGCTACATCGGCAAAGCCCTCAACATCTGCACGGAATGACGGAGAAATTACATCGTCACCGTCAAAGGTAAAGCCTAAAGCAGTAAGAGATTTTATCATATCGTCACGGCTTACATCGCAACCTAAGAAACTGTTAATTTTATCGCTATCGAACGGAATGCGGTTTTCTTTGTTTTCTGCGTTATTAATGTCAATCCAGCCGCCAACAACTTCACCACAACCGAGCATTTCAACTAATTCGCATGCGCGTAAAAGTGCAGGCTCGGTATTATTCGGGTCAAGACCTTTTTCATATCTTGCGGAGCTTTCAGTACGAAGACCAAGCTTTTGAGCAGTTCTTCTTACGCTTGTGCCAAAGAAGTTTGCAGATTCAAAAAGAATTGTTTTTGTATCGTCTTTAACTTCAGAGTTCTCGCCACCCATAACACCTGCAACAGCAACTGGTTTTTTAGCGTCGCATATAACAAGCATAGAGCTGTCGAGCTTTCTCTGTTCGCCGTCTAATGTAACCATTTCTTCGCCATCTTCTGCACGGCGAACATTGATTTGAGCTCCCTCTAAAAAGCTTAAATCAAATGCGTGCATCGGCTGACCATATTCTAAAAGAACATAGTTGGTAATGTCAACAATGTTATTGATTGAACGAATGCCGCAGGCTTTTAAGCGGTCAACCATCCATTTAGGTGACGGACCGATTTTAACGTTTTTAATGACCTTTGCGCTGTAACGTTTGCATATTTCGGTGTCTTTAACATCAATTTTAATATAGTCATTTATATCACCGTCAACGCCCTTAACCTCAGGAACTTTTACATTAAACGGACGGTCAAAGGTAACTGCGGTTTCACGTGCTAAACCGATTACGCTTAAGCAATCAGGACGGTTTGATGTAATTTCAAACTCAACAATGTTTTCATCTAAACCGAAAACCTCACGGATATCTTTACCTAAAGGCAGATTTTCATCTAAAATAAGTATGCCGTATTCAGCATCAGGAAAATCTTCTTTGGTCATTCCGATTTCTTCATATGAACACATCATACCGTTTGATGGAAGACCACGAAGCTTACCCTTTTTAATCTTCATACCGCCCGGCAGAATTGCACCATCTAAAGCAACCGGTACAATCTGACCCGGTTTTACATTGTCTGCACCGGTAATAATCTGGATGGTTTCGCTACCGGTATCAACCTGGCAAACCTTTAATTTGTCGGCGTCAGGATGCTGCTCAACTGACAAAATTTTTGCAGTTACAACATTCTGTACCTCATCACCAATATTTTCAACACCCTCAACCTTTGAACCTGTCATAGTAAGAGCATGGTTGTATTCCTCGGGAGTAATGCCCGAAATATCTGTATAATCATTAAGCCAACTCATTGGTATTTTCATCGTTTTCTACCTCCCTTAGAACTGCTTTAAGAATCTTAAGTCGTTGTCATAGAACAATCTTAAGTCGTCAATATTCATACGGCGCATAACCACACGCTCTAAACCAAGACCAAATGCAAAGCCGCTGTATACATTTGGGTCGATTCCGCAACGCTCTAAAACCTTAGGGTGAACCATACCTGCACCTAAAATTTCGATAAAGCCTTCGCCCTTACATACACGGCAACCTTTACCACCGCATACGAAGCACGAAACGTCAACTTCGGCACTCGGCTCAGTAAATGGGAAGTGGTGAGGTCTTAAACGGATTTTTGCTTCAGGTCCGTATAAGGTTTTTAAGAAGGTTTCTAAAGTTCCTTTAAGGTCTGCCATAGTAATGCCCTTGTCAACAACCAAACCCTCAATCTGATGGAAAACAGGTGAATGTGTTGCGTCAACTGCATCACTTCTGTACACACGACCGGGAGAAATTATACGCAGCGGCGGTTTTTGCTGCTCCATAACACGCACCTGAACCGGTGATGTCTGTGAACGTAGAACCACGCTGTCGGAGATGTAGAAAGAATCCTGTGTATCACGGGCAGGATGGTCTTTCGGGATATTTAATGCCTCGAAGTTATAGTAGTCAAGCTCTACCTCAGGACCCTCTGCGATAGAAAAGCCCATTCCGATAAAGATTTCTTTAACTTCGTCTAATACTGTTGTTAACGGATGGCGTTTACCTAAAGTAGGCTTTTTGCCTGCCATTGTAACGTCGATTTTTTCAGAAGCCAATTTTGCAGTACGCTCTGCTGCCAAAACCGCAGTTTTTTTGTTTTCGATTAATTCTTCAATCTGTCCTCTTACCTCGTTTGCCACCTGACCGATTACAGGACGTTCTTCAGCGGATAACTGACCCATTCCACGAAGAACAGCAGTCAGTTCACCTTTTTTACCGAGAAAACGAACACGTGCATCCTCAAGCTCTGCAGCTGTTGTAGCAGCCGAAAGTACATTTTTTGCTTCTTCAGCTATTTTAAGAAGCTGTTGTTTCATAATAAAATTCATTCCTTTCTTGCGGCATGAGCGCCGCTCTTTTACGGGTTTTTACCCTGATACTTTTTTACGAGACGCAAAATATAAAAGCCGTCCGCCCCGAAAAGGGACGAACGGCTGAGCCATCCGCGGTACCACCCATATTCTCTGCAAAAGCAGAGCACTCAAACGCAGCTTACGCCTGCTAATCGTCACAGCCTACTTTATTTTCAACCGTGCAACTCCGAAGTGAAATTTCGGTTATCGCCTTAACCGGATTCCCTTTCAGCCGATGAGAAATCCTCTCTTTATTAGGTAGTGCGAGCCTACTTTGCTTCATCATAGTCTTTAATATTCCTTACAAATATAGTATTCTAACACAAAAATAATAATTTTTCAAGATAAAAATTTATTTTTTTCTTATTTAATTGTCAAACTGTGTCTGCGCCTTGCGTTTTGCTCATTTTTATCCAGTTATAAGAGCCGTATAGGTCGTTTGCAAAAAACATTACAAAGCACATAATCATAGGCAGATAACCAATATCCTCTATGCTTGCTAAAATCCATAAAACAATTAAAACTATATCGTTTAAACAGTAAATCATAAGAAAATAAGGAGATCTTAAAAAGCTTAAAAAACAGGCAACAAAGCTGGTGGCTATCGATATTGTGCTTATAATAAGATTTTCGTTGCCGAGAGCTGATAATATAAAATAAAATGCGATTGTAACTAAAACAGCAAGGATAGCAGTAAGTGCAATTTGTTTTTTTGTTAGCTTGCTTACTTCAACCACTTTTGTTCCCTTATAGGGATTTTTCCACCACGATATTGCACTTAAAATTGCGACTGGTGCTGTCATACCCAGATATGTTATAGTTTCGCCGTAGTATCTGTAATGAAAAGATATAATTCCGTAAATTACTGAAAAGGCTACTGATAGAAGTTGCCCTAAAACATATCCTTTTGCAACAAAAATAAGTGCTGTAACGCCAATTAATGATGAAAAAATGGTTAAAACATCGTCTCCCTTTGAAAGTGCGAACGAAACAGTTATCACAATAACAGATGTAAGCCATAAACCGAACTCGAATCTGGTTAAATCTTTAAACGGATTTTTTAATTTCATATAACCCTCCAAAAAAATAAACACCCGCATACATATCTTCTAAGACCTAACGATATGCAAACGAATGCCTTTAACATTCTACTACTCGGTAGCAGTTTACAATTTTCAATTCTAATATATATTAACATATGTTACGATGTTTTTCAATACTTTTATTCAAATTTGTTTACAAACATTAAAAATTATGGTATAATAAACACATTTATGTGTTTATTATGTGCTCCGCAGGAATTTATTGCACGTGCGAAATTTTCCTCGCAAAGCTCGGAAACGCACATGTGCAATTATACCAAAATTCTTCGAATTTATGGTATAATATAGGGCACAAAAAATCAAGTGAGGTGAGCATATGCCTATTCCGAGAAATACTATAAGAAAGCTTGCGCAGAGTAATAGCGTATACACTCAGGGGCTGGGATATTTAACTGCAATGAGTGTAAAAAATGCCGAGGTTTTAAATTCGGAATTTGTTGATATATATCACGTAAAGGGCACAATTACTGTCGGCAGTCGTGTGTATCATCCTTCGGCAGAGATTGATGACAGCGCTCAAGAGATTAACGGCTATAATTGCGATTGCGCTGATAGCGAAAAGACTGGTGCGTGCAAGCACGTAGTAGGGCTTTTGCTTACCTTAGAAAACAGATTTTTTAATCAGAATATAGGACGCAGAGCAGATAAGGATATAGAAATAAAGCAGAAAGAAGAAAGAAACACAGCACAGACTCTAATTAATTCTTACGCAAGAAAAACAGTCAGAAAAACCCTGGCAGAGCAGGACTCTGTTTCG
This sequence comes from Clostridia bacterium, assembly GCA_017416985.1. GTDB lineage: Bacteria > Bacillota > Clostridia > UBA1381 > UBA9506 > RGIG1666. The sequence goes on along the minus strand of JAFQAG010000074.1, from coordinate 4,577 downwards.
GTAAGGTTCTTGCCCGTTTTTGACTTTAGTGAGCCTGATAACATTAAACTGTCGTTTCGCTTAGGGAACGAGCATATGTACGTAATTAAAGATTTATCGGCGTTTTATAATGATATGAAAAACGGAAATGTAAAAGAATACGGAAAGTATTTTTCGTTTCTGCACGATGAATCAAATTTTCATGAAGAGTCGCTTTCGTTTTTGCACTTTTTTATGTCGCACTTTGACAGCTTTTTAAAATCACAGTTTTCGGTTGGCGAAATAAAACAAATGACTATTGCTCCGTATATGCTTGATGAATTGATAGGGTTTAGCGATGATAATTTTTTAGTTACAACAGAGCAAAAATTAAGGATAAAAAAGCACAATCCGCAAATGTGTCTTTACATCAAAAAATCTGGTAACTCGTATGTAATGAGGCTTTCAAACAGTGAGTTTGCATTAATTAAAGGATATAGCAAGCTCTATATAATGCGTGGCGAAAGTCTTTATGTTTGTGATAAGGATTTTTCATCAGCCTGTTCCGAGTTTTTGTGCGAAATATCTGAAAAAGAACAGTTAAGTATAAGTCAAGACGATATGCGTGCGTTTTATAATAATGTCATTGTAGGTATTTCGCCGTTTATAAGCATAAGTACGGCAGAAGATTTAGAAGAGTTTATGCCAAAGCCTTTAGAGGCAAAAATTTATTTTGACCGTGAGCGCATGGGTCGCATAACGGCAAAACTTAAATTTATATATGGCGATGAAGAATATGATGCATATGACAAAAAACGTGAATTTAAAACTGTGGGGAATCTTCGTGCAGAATTGCTGATTAAAACAGTATTGGAACGTTTTATGCAGGGCGTGGATGAAGAAAACGGATATGCATGTATTTATCGTGATGATGAAAAAATATTTACTCTTTTAACTGAGGGCATCGACATCTTGCGCAAGTATGCGGATGTTTTCGCAACTGAAAATTTTAAAACAATAAAAATAAAGCCAGCACCATCTGTCGGCGTGGGCGTAAGACTTGATTCGGATTTATTAAATTTGAATATTTTACTTGATGGAATCGAAAGACAAGAGCTTGCAGATGTTCTTGCTTCGTATAAACAACGTAAGAAATATCACAGATTAAAAGACGGCTCGTTTATAGACTTAAAGCAAGGCTCTTTATCAGAGCTTGCATCTTTAACAGTTGGCTTGCATCTTATGGCAGACTCGCTTTCAGATGAAATAATTGCAGTTCCAAAATTCCGTGCCATGTATTTAGACCGTGTGCTTAAAGAAAGTGCTCATCTTAACTATGAGCGTGGTGGCGGATTTAAAGAAATGATAATGAGCATACGTGATTCTCAGGACACTCACTATTTGGTTCCGCAAACTCTTAAAGGTGTCTTGCGCAATTATCAGAAACACGGATTCAGATGGCTTAAAACTCTAATTAACTATGGTTTTTGCGGTATTTTAGCAGATGATATGGGTCTTGGAAAAACGCTCGAGATAATATCTTTGCTTTTATCTGAAAAAGAAGAAAAGGGTAGGATATCTGCTTTGGTTGTGTGTCCGTCATCGTTAGTATTAAACTGGGATAACGAAATTAAAAAATTTGCACCTGAGCTTTCGTCGCTTGCATTAATCGGTACAGCAGAAGAGCGTGAGCAAAAGCTTAAGCAAATCGAAAATTATGACATTGTAATAACGTCATACGAACTGCTTAAAAGGGATTTAGAAAGCTACCAAAAGCATATTTTTGATTTTGAAATAATAGATGAGGCGCAGTATATTAAAAATTTCCGCACGCAAAATGCAAAAGCAGTAAAGGCTATTTCAAGCAAAAACAGAATGGCGCTTACCGGAACTCCTATCGAAAACAGCCTGGCAGAGTTGTGGTCTATTTTTGACTTTTTAATGCCTGACTTTTTGTTTTCATATGCACATTTTAAAAAGGAATACGAGGTTCCGATAATTAAAGAAAAAGACGAAGATGCTCTGAACGACTTGCGCAAGATGGTGTCGCCGTTTATTTTAAGAAGATTAAAGGGTGAAGTGTTAAAAGAATTGCCCGAAAAGACTGAAACAGTTATATATTCGCAATTCGGCTCAGAACAGGAAAAAATTTATGAGGCAAATCTCGCCGAAATGCGTGCTGAGCTTGAAGAAAGTCTTAGCGATTCAGATTTTTCAAAAAATCATTTTCATATCTTAGCAATGCTTACACGGCTTCGTCAGCTTTGCTGTCATCCTTCTTTGGTATACGAAAATTATAAAGACCAAAGCGCTAAATGTGAAACCTGTATGGAATTAATCGAAACCTCGATTGAATCAGGACATAAGATTCTTGTATTTTCGCAGTTTACCTCAATGCTTGATATTCTGCAACAGGAATTAACTAACCGAAAAATTCCGTTTTATCTTATCGAGGGAGCTACAAAGCACGAAGAAAGAGTGAGCCAGGTTGATAAATTTAATAACGACAACACACCTGTGTTCTTAGTTTCGCTAAAAGCAGGAGGAACTGGTCTTAACCTTACAGGCGCAGATGTTGTTATCCACTATGACCCATGGTGGAATTTAAGTGTTCAGAATCAGGCATCTGACCGAGCGCACAGAATAGGACAAAAAAATCATGTGCAGGTGTTTAAGCTTATTGTAAAAAACAGCATCGAAGAAAAAATATTGAGGCTGCAAGAGAAAAAAGCAGAGCTTGCTGACAGTATAATAAAAGAAGGCGACCAACTGCTTTCGGCTATGGATAAAGAAGAAATATTAAGATTGTTTGAGTGAAAGGGAGTCTTACTATGCCAATAACTCATCCGTTCGGACCGCTTTATGATGCAAACAGTAAAATTTTAATACTTGGCTCGTTTCCGTCTGTTAAATCACGAGAGGCTAATTTCTTTTATGGACATCCGCAAAACAGATTCTGGAGAGTTTTGGCAAATGTTTTAAGCTGCGATACTCCGCAAACGATAGACGAAAAAAGAGCAATGCTTTTAAGTCACGGCATAGCACTTTGGGATTCGCTTGCCTCGTGCGATATAGTCGGGTCGGCTGATTCTACGATAAAAAATCCTGTGGCAAACGACTTATCTCCTATTTTTAATGAGGCAGATATAAGACTTTTGTGCTTTAATGGCAAAAAATCCGAAGAAATATATAAAAAATATTCAAAGACAAAATATGATGTTAAAATGTGCTGTCTTCCGTCGACCAGCCCTGCAAATGCAGCATTTAATTTTGAAAAACTTTCGGATAGCTGGAAAGAAGCAATTTTACCTATGTTAAAATAATATGAAAAAAATTAAAAAAACTATTTACAAACAGTTTTTGGTGTGTTATAATGTTTAACGAGTAAATATACTCACAATTTTACCTACCCCCCCTTTCATATAGTACCATAAACCGTGCCGGCGTTGCGAATGCAATGTCGGTATTGTTTTTTTATTGGTAATTTATGCATACGATAAATAAATTTGAATTTTAAAAATATTATTTGTAATTTGTGGTAAAATATGTTACACTAATATAGTATGGGTTATCTATACTTACTAAATTATGTTTAAAATTATATCAAATATGGCAAGGAGGAAAAAATAATGGCAAAAAAAATGAAAACCATGGACGGTAACTTTGCCGCTGCACATAATGCCTATGCATTTACCGAAGTAGCGTCAATTTACCCCATTACTCCTTCATCTACAATGGCGGAATACGTAGACGAATGGAGCGCAAAAGGTCAAAAAAATATCTTTGGCCAGACTGTTGATGTTTGCGAAATGCAATCAGAGGCAGGTGCAGCCGGTGCAGTTCACGGCTCTTTACAGGCCGGTGCGCTTACTACTACATTTACAGCATCTCAGGGTCTTTTATTAATGATTCCTAATATGTACAAAATGGCGGGTGAACTTTTACCTGCTGTATTCCACGTAAGTGCTCGTGCAATTGCTGCACATGCTCTTTCTATTTTTGGTGATCATCAGGACGTTATGGCCTGCCGTCAGACAGGCTTTGCAATGCTTGCATCAGGCAGCGTTCAGGAAACTATGGACTTAGGCGGTATTGCACACTTAGCTGCAATGAAAGGTCGTGTTCCGTTCCTTCATTTCTTTGATGGATTCCGTACTTCTCACGAGGTACAAAAGGTTGAGGTTATGGACTATAATGACCTCGCAAAATTAGTTGATTATGATGCAATCAAAGAGTTTAAAGACAGAGCTTTAAATCCTGAGCATCCTGTTCTTCGTGGTACTGCTCAGAACCCTGATATTTACTTCCAGGGAAGAGAAGCTTCTAATAAATATTACGAGGCAATTCCGGATATTGTTGCAGATTATATGAAAGAAATCAGCAAAATTACCGGTCGTGAATACAAACCGTTTAACTATTACGGTGCACCGGATGCAGAACGTGTTATCGTAGCTATCGGTTCTGTATGCGAGGCTATTGAAGAAACAGTTGATTACCTCAATGCAAAAGGCGAGAAGGTTGGTGTAATTAAGGTTCACTTATACCGTCCGTTCTCTTCTAAATATTTCTTTGATGTATTGCCGAAAACTGTTAAGAAAATTGCAGTACTTGACAGAACT
>JAFQAG010000073.1 GCA_017416985.1 Clostridia bacterium | reverse complement strand
TGTTGAATGAACGTAAGCACAAGCATTTTCGTATGTACCAGGTGTTAAATTCGCAACGTTGCCGATAAAGGAAAATGCTTTCCTCTCAAAATGCGGATAACACGTTCTTATTCCGTATTTCGAATCAAGAGCAATAAATGCCCTTAAAATATCGTTTTTTAATTCAGGGGTATCATTTATCATTTCAGATATACACCAGAACGAGTTAACCGCCGAGCTGTAACGTGTTTGTCCGTCAGGGTCTTTAGGTGTGCAGACTGAATATGCTTTTTTATCTCCCCAGCCGTGAATGATATGTTTGCCTGCCTCTGAATCAACTACAGCATATTTTATTAATGCATCGTGAATTTTTTGTCTTATATCTATATATGCTTTACATTCTTCTTCATAGCCACCTAAGCGAGAAAGAATTTCTGTCATTTCCTTAAGGTTTCTGTAAAACTGCAAGGATGCCATAACCGACACACCGCTGCCAAACTCTTTATCTTTATCATCAGTTCTTCCAAGACCTGTTATTGCATCATTCCAGTCGCCACGTAAAATTCTAAGACAATTTGTATTCTCATCAATATTTGAAATCAGATATTTCATAATTCTGAGCATATGATCTAAAACCGTAGTAGTTTCGCCCTTTATCCATTGTTTTGTTGCTATGTCAATTATATCATAATAAGAACATTTTTCATCTAAAATTGTATAATCATCTGTAACCGCCAGATAGTTATAAAGCGTTTCGATAATCCATATTCCCTGGTCTATAAATTCAGTAGTGTTAAGGTCAGGAATTAATCCCTCTTTTGCAGGAACAGAAAATTGTCTTGGCGATCTTCCGTTCGAAAAAATGTAATTAAGTGCAAGAATTATTTTTTTGCGAGCCTTTCCTCTATTCCACATTATAGATGTATCAAGCTGCTGAAAAACATCTCGTATTCCTATTAAATCACCTGCATAGTTTTTTCCGTGAGCACATAAATCAACTTGTTTTTGAACAATTTTTATAAACTTGTTAAAAACATTTTTGTTAATAGACGGGATTTTAATATCATCAAACGAAATGCTCATTTCAGAGAGGTTTTCTTTTTCTGAAATCTCCTGTGATTTTATATCTTCAACTAATGCTTTTGTGTCTATATCAGAATTAACAAGCTCTTTTACTTTTTCTTCATCATTGCCTATGGTTATTAAATAGCTCATATCAGCCTCTTTATAAGGATTAAGCTTAAGCTTTACAACATCGGCAACCACAGGCTCGTCGGATGTATTTGTAGAGCAAACCTTTTTATCAAAACCTCCGTTTCTTAATGCTTTTGCATTAACCATATTTCTTTCTATTGAGCCCGCAAATACTATTTTAGATGTTGTACTTTCGACTATCGGCTCGTTTTGCGAATTAATCTTTTTATTTATCGCCGCATAATATTCAATATCTAATTTAGCTTTAAGCATATAATTTCCGTTGTCATATAGCTTTGCGAATTTTTTCATTGCAAACCAGTGAAGTTCAAGTTCAGTATACCTCATACAAAAGTCCATCAGTGCAGAAAGATATACTTCTTTTACTTCTGATGTTTTATTTATTGCGCAAAGGGTAAAATTAATTTGTTTTGCCGTAGTTACGTTAGCACGCATCGCAAAAACAAGCTCATTACTGTCAAGAATATAATATGCCGCTCTTTTTCCGAATACGGTATAGCGTTTAATATCATCCGGCTCAAAAAGCTGCTTGTTTGTGCCTGTAATTGACAAAGGAAACCACTCATTTTCTCCTCTTTTTACTCCACCCCAAAAACCCAAAAGCGATGAACTGTTAAAATACGCCGTTCTGAAAATAACGAATTTACTTTCACAGGCATCAATATGCCCATTAGAATATGCCCACAAATTCATACCGTCCATTTCATAAGGATAGCGGATATTTGCATTGTTTTCGCTCATACACAAAATTTCATCATCGTTTAAATAATAAGTATCAGCAGGAAGCTTATTATCGGCTGATATATTATTTTTTAAAAGCTCAATTTCCTTTAAAAGTGTTAATATTTTATCTTTCATTTTAAAGCACTTCCTTTAACTTTTTTGATTTTAGTTAATATAAAATTATTGAATACTAACTTAAACTGTGCTATTATAATTATATAAATAAACACTATTAAAATAAATTCTTATATTGACTTAATTTTGAACTATTTTGACATAGAGGTGATTAAAACGGATAACGAGATTGTTAAATCGAGCATTAACGGAATACCCATATGGATATCTCAAGATAAAAACCTCAAAGAAACAGAAGGCATACGCAGGCTTTCATATCCTCATTATCACGACGAGATTGAATTTTTATATATCGACAAAGGTCAGCTTAAGTTGATTTGTCAGGACACCGAACATATTCTTAACGAAGGCGAAACTGTTTTTATAAACAGCCGCGTTGTGCACGAAACATTTGGTATTGACCCTTATTTATGCACTTCTTTAATTCAGTTTAAGTTGTTTGACTACTTAGATGACATAGGAAAAAATATGGCAAGATTTATTAACCTTAATGAACTGTCACTTTTTAAATTTAAAACAGGTCTTAAAGAAACTGAAGAAATAAATAGCATAATAACACAAATTGTCGCCGAGTATAAAAGTAAATCTTTAGCACATGAGCTTTATATAAAAGGTATGGTATATAACCTTATAGGCTTATTGGCAAGATATAATCTTATAAAATATAACAGTCTTATGCCCACAAGCAGCGAAAGCGAGCGACTTTTCACCATAATTGACTATATTGACAAAAACTATTCAGAGAAAATAACTCTTGATTACCTGGCTTCTTTAGTTAATTTAAACAGCGAATATCTTTGCAGACTTTTTAAAAAAACTATCGGCTCAACTATTGGTGACTATATAAATTTTGTAAGAATAAGCAAGGCAGAAAAACTGCTTTCAACAACCAATAAAACAATTTCTGAAATATCTATGGATACAGGCTTTGCCTCTGTTTCTTATTTTAATAGAGTTTTTAAATGCTACAAAAAATGCTCTCCGTCAGCTTATAAAAAAATTAAATTCGCACAACTATAATAAAAATGGTTACAGCAAAAGCTGTAACCATTTTTATTATGTATTATTTACTTTTAAAATACCTTGTGATGTTTTAAGTTCTGCCTCGATTTTAAGAATGCTAGATGTGTTAATATTTTTAATCTGTTCTAACACACCAGGAGATGTTGGATATACACCTAAAACATATCTCCAGAACACATAAACAGGAACAGCAGACCAGCCATGACAAAGGCTGCCTGCTCCGTCAAAGTCTGCCTCACCTAAAATAGTTTCCCAAAAAGATGTTGCACCGCTATAAAGCATATATCCCCATTGATTTTCGATATCATCCAGCACAACGTTAATATATTTTTCAGGCTCCTGCATTAGTGCATCGTACTTAAATGCAGTATAGCTAAGACTTATTTCGACAAGGTCATCAGAGATAAGCTTTTCTCTGACTGCTTTTTCACACTCATCAGGAACCAAGCCAGAAAGCAGCGCCCATGCCTGAGTAAGCTGAGCAAAATGTGGCTCTTCATTTCCGATATACGTGCAATATGCCTTTTTATCCTCATAATAAAAGGTTTTGTGGAACGCAGACAAAATTTTATTATAGATTTCGTCTCCCCATTTAATTTCTTCCTGTTTTTCTGCCCACTCACATAGCTGCTTATATTCTTTAAGCGCCAAAGCAAAAAGTGCATTTATCGGAGCATCAAAATCAGAGTCTGCATCTGCCCTTTCATTATCCATTTTTTCTGTCCACTCATAAAAGTTCCATATAGTACTGTCTTTTGAGTGAGCCACCAATCCGTCTTTCATATTATCTGCAAAATAATCAAGAATTTTTCTTGCAGTTTTAAGCATATTTTCGCCAAAGCTTTTATCGTTTGTGAATAAAACATATTCTTTAAGTGCTATTATCCACGCAAGCGAAAATGACGGGATTGTAAATGGAAATTTTGCAGGTGCCGTAATTTCTAAAAGACCACTTTTTAGCTGACTTTGTGCCAAAAGCTCTAGTGATGCACGGGGCATAGCCGTTTCGAAAAAAGCATAGTATCCCGAGAGCATCTGATTTCGGCTGTCCATTCCGTAAAGAGCAAGTTCTCTCTGTGGACAGTCCTCGTAATGTTCGTGCATACACAGCTTTAACGTGCGCAGGCAAACCGAATAAATTTTGTTAAACAAGCGGTCGCTTGAACTAAATTTATTCTCTTTTGAAATCGGATACTCCACCTCTAAAAGACCTGCTTTATATACAGAACGTATACCACCGTGTGCAAAAATCTGCAAATATCTGCCGGCAATTCTTTTAACATAAAAGCTGATTTGTTGTCTGCCCTCACGGCATGTGCAGCTAAACGCATAATTTCTGCCGCCAACATAGGAGCGAACACGCATATCTGCCAAATGCTCTCCTATTGCAATGTCTAAAACCGCATCATCTTGCGCCTCAACATCCAAGGTTATATAACCCGCTGTTTCTTCTCCTAAATCTATAATCCAGTATGTATTATCTTTTAAAACATCTGTTTTTTCGTAGGTTTCTTTAAAAACTTCAGCTTTATCACGATACGCCATTTGTGCTTTTTGCATTTTTTCAGCAACCGTTTTGCCCTCGCCATAAGAAAATTCGCCCTGTGTGATGATTTTGCCGCATTTTGTTCCTGAAATCTTTAGCATTTTTATCGGTCTTGGTAAGTATGTTATGCCAGAGTCATCACAAATGACCGCACTCTGCCAGTTGCCGCTTACATTATTTCCTCGCCATCCGTCATCTTTTTTTAAATTAAATCCAAAATTAAACGAACGCTGTGACGTTATTTTTTCAAACTCTCCACTTATAAATTCGCCTGAATCTGCGCACTTTATACTTTCATCGCTGACAAAAAGAGCCTTGCCATCAGATACCGCCGCAAAAATCACCATTGGAAGGCCGCACATATGCTGCATCGAATCTTCACCCTGAGAATATGCCAAAACAGATACCAGATTTTCGCCGTCTTCAATATAATCGCTGATATCTATCTCGTCATATATCTTTTTTTGCGGAAAATCTTCGTACTGTCCGAAAGCGGCTAAGTTACCATTTATATAAAGCTCATATTTGGTATCGGTACATACATAAAACTGTACTTTTTTGCCAGTTTGGGCATTAAATTTGCCCTGAAAGCGCAAATATCTGTTTGGTAATTCTTTGTCATCTGCCCAAATTGCTTTTGCGCCATATTTTCTGAAAATATCTACCTGCATTAAATATCTCCTTTGCTGATTGTGGTAGTTTTGCCATCGGTTTTAACATTCAAAATTCCTTGTGGTGTTTTAAGCATACCACAAGCCGAAACAACGCCCTTGCAAACAGGATTGTTTTCTATCTCACTAAATCCGGGAGCTTTCGGATAAATACCTACAATATATCTCCAGAAAACATAAATCGGAACAGCAGACCAAGCGTGACATAAACTTCCTGCTCCGTCAAAATCCGCCTCACCTAAAATGGTTTCCCAGAATGTAGTTGCTCCGTTATAGAGCATATATCCCCATTGTTCTTCAATATCAGAAAGGACATAATCGCTATATTTTTCAGGCTCTTGCATAAGGGCATCATATTTAAAGCCAGAATAGCTAAGACTTATTTCTACAAAATCTTTTGATGTAAGATGTTCTCTTATTTCTGTTTCCAATTCATCAGGTACTAATCCTGACAAAAGCGCCCAAGCCTGAGTAAGCTGCGCAAAATGCGGCTCGCCACCTCCAATATATGTGCAGTAAGCCTTTTTATCCTCGCAATAGAATGATTTATGGAACACAGACAAAACTTTGTTATAGATTTCGTCTGCCCATTTAATTTCTTCTTTCTCGCCTGCCCACTCGCATAACTGCTTATACTCTTTAAGTCCTAAAGCAAAAAATGCATTTATAGGAGCGTCAAATTCAGAGCCTGAATCCACCTCTAAATTATCCATTTTATCTGTCCACTCATAAAAGTTCCAGATTTCACTTTCGTTTGAATGAGGAATAAGTCCGTCTTTCATATTGCGAACAAAATAATCAAGTATTGTTCTTGCGGTTTTAACCATACTTATGCCAAAATCTTTATCTCCGCTGAACATTACATATTCTTTAACCGCCATAATCCACGCAATTGAAAATGCGGGGATTGTAAATTTGCATCTTGATGGTGCTGTGATTTCTAAAAGTCCGCTAGGTAGCTGACCATCTGCCAAAAGCTGCAGGCTTGCACGAGGCATTTTTGTTTCGCCAAATGCATAGTAGCCAAACAGCATTTGATTTCGGCTGTCCATAGGATAAAGCGACTGCTCTCTTTCAGGGCAATCTTCATAATGGTCGTGCATACAGCATTTAAGAGTGTTTGCACTTACATCATATATTTTGTTAAATAGTCTGTCACTCATCGAAAGTTTGCCCTCAAACTCTAACGGATACTCAGTTTTATGTATTCCTGCTGAATAAACTTTTTTAATTCCGCTATGTGCAAAAAACTGTAAATATCTTAAAGCCAGACGCTGTATGTAAAAGCTGATTTGTTGTCTGCCACCACGACAGATGCATCTAAAAGCATAGTTACGCTCGCCTACATAAGTACGAACACGCATATCAGCTAAATGCTCGCCTATACCTATGTCTAAAATCGCACCGTCTTCTGCCTCGATATCTAAGGTTATAAAACCTACAACCTCTTCACCCAAGTCAGATATCCAATATACATTGTCTTTTAAAATAGTGCAGGCATCTTCTTTAACATCTAATACTTCTGCTTTATCTCGGTGAGCCATAGCTGAATATTGCATTTTTTGCGCAACAGTATCGCCTTTTGTATATTCAAACTCGCCCTGAGCAATAACTTTGCCGTAGCTTTTGCCTGTTAAAACCAATTCCTTTACAGGTCTTTCGGAATATTTAATAGCAGAATCGTCACGAACGATTGCGTTTTGCCACGAATCGCTTACTTTGTTTTCTTTCCACAAATCATCGTTGCGCAAGTCAAAGCCAAAATTGAACATACGCTCTGAGCATATTCTTTCAATTTTATCACCCGATACAAACTCTTTTGCTTCGGCACATTTAACATTTTCATCACTCATTAAAACTGCACCATTTGCATCTAGCGCTGCAAATATAATCATAGAAAGACCTTTTAAGTGCATCGACGGCATATCTGTGCCGACAGAGTATGCCAAAATTGACACCAGGTTTGTGCCTTTTTTCAAAAACTCGGTAATATCGCAGGTATCGTAAACCTTGTTATCAGGAAAGTCATCATACTGACCAAAGCCCGCTAAATTACCATTTATATAAAGCTCGTATCTGGTTTCAGAACAAATATAAAACTTTACAGGGCGAACCTCGTCAATAACCAGTTCTGTCTGGAATTTAACATGACGGTTTACCATTTCTTTTTCATCAGCCCAAATGGCTTTTGCTCCGTACTTTCTGAATATATCCATTACTTTTTATCTCCTTAATTTGTCATCATTGTTTCTACTAAAGAATATGCAAATAACCAGTTCATTTCCCTTGCAGGATGGTTTATGTCGTTTGATAAAAGTGCGGTTGTATCAACACCATTTTGTGCTAAAGT
>JAFQAG010000072.1 GCA_017416985.1 Clostridia bacterium | reverse complement strand
ATCAAACCATTATCTTTAGGACAGGCAGCCAGAATATCGGGTGTTAGTCCGGCAGATATTTCAGTTTTGCTGATTTATTTAGAACAGCAAAAAATGAAAAGAAATCAGGAGGAGTAGGATAATGTTAAACAGTATGACTGGTTATGGCCGGTATGAGCAAATCGACGAAACTAAAAAAATTGTAATTGATATCCGCTCTGTTAATCATCGTTATAGTGATGTAACGGTAAAATTACCAAGAGCGTATGGTTATTTAGAAGATAAAATCCGTGAATATGTTTTAGAAAACATATCACGAGGAAAAGTAGATGTATTTATATATATCGAAAATTATACAAGCGATGACAAAGCTGTTATTCTTGACGAAGCACTTTGTATGAATTATTATTCTTTACTTAACCAGATAAAAGAAAAATGTGGTATAAAGCAAGAAATCGCCGTTTCTGATATGACTCGTTTTTCTGATATTTTTGTTACAAAACAACAGGAAGAAGATAAAGAAGAAGTTTGGCAAATGTTTTTATCCTGCTTAAAGCCTGCTATGGAAGACTTTTTATCAATGCGCAAGCGTGAAGGCGAACGTTTATTTAACGATTTAAAAGAAAAAGCAGGAAAAATTCAGGAGCTTACAGCAAAAATTGAAGAAATATCGCCTAAGGTAGTAGCTGAATATGCTCACAAGCTTGAAGAACGTATGAAAGAGCTGTTAGGTGAATTTAAAGCTGATGAGGGACGAATTTTAACCGAAGTAGGAATAATGGCAGACAGAGTTTGCATAAACGAAGAATTAGTAAGATTAAAAAGCCATTTTGTTGAACTTGATGACATCCTTGCGCAAGATGAGCCAGTAGGCAGAAAACTTGACTTTTTAGTTCAGGAGCTAAATCGTGAAACTAACACAATTGGCTCTAAGGCTAATGATAAAGACATTACTAAGTTATTAGTAGAAAAGAAATCCGAAATAGAAAAACTGCGTGAGCAGATTCAAAATGTGGAGTAGGGGGCATTTTATATGAAACTTATTAATATTGGATTTGGTAACATCGTTTCTGCAAATCGTCTGGTTGCAATAGTAAGTCCTGAATCTGCACCGATAAAAAGAATTATTCAGGACGCTCGTGACAGAGGAATGCTTATAGATGCAACATATGGAAGAAGAACTCGTGCAGTTATAATAATGGATAGTGACCATATAATTCTTTCGGCTGTACAACCGGTTACTGTTGCACACAGGTTAGATGATTCTGAACTGCTAGATGTTGATGAGGAGGAGCCGGAAGATGACAAATAAAGGATTGTTATTAGTTGTATCCGGACCATCCGGCGCAGGTAAAGGTACAGTATGCTCAAGACTTTTATCTCGCCATTCTGACATTTTTCTTTCGATTTCTGCAACAACAAGAGCTCCTCGTGAGGGTGAAGTTGATGGAAAAAACTACTTTTTCTTGACAGAGAAAGAATTTAAAGATAAGATAGATAATGACGGATTTATTGAGTGGGCATGTTTTTGCGAAAACTATTACGGAACTCCTAAAGACGTTGTAGAAAAAATGCTTAACGACGGTAAAGACGTTATTTTAGAAATTGAAGTACAAGGTGCAATGCAAGTCAAAAGCGAATATCCTGAAGCAGTTTTTATCTTCGTTATTCCGCCATCACTCGACGTTTTAAAACAACGTTTAACCGGACGTGGAACAGAAACAGAAGAAGTCATTGAAAAAAGACTCGAAACAGCTAAATGGGAGCTTTCAAATGCAGTTAAATATAATTACATATTAATAAATGATGATTTAGACAATGCCGTTAATAAGCTTGAAAGCATTATTTTATCAGAAAAAATGCGCACAGCCAGAAACTGTGAGTTAATTGAATCTTTTATTAAAAACTAAAATAGAGAGGAATGTTTTATTATGATGTTATATCCTTCAATTATTGATTTAATGGAAAAGGCAGGTAGCCGTTACAGTTTAGTTATTGCTGCTGCTAAGCGCGCTCGTCAGATTTCAGAAGAAACTTTTGCAGAAACTGAAGTAGGTATGGACGGTGCTCGCAGTATTACAGAGGCTGTAAAAGAAATCGCTGCTGGTGAAATAGAAGTTATAAATTCTGACAATAACGAAACTGTTGAAGCTGATGAGGCAGACGTTAACACCGAAGAGTAGGTGATATTTTGAATATTAAAATAGGCTTCGTTTCTTTAGGCTGTCCTAAAAATCTGGTAGATACCGAGGTTATGCTCGGCATTTTAGGCAATAATGGCTATGAAATTGTATCGAATCCAGAAGATGCAGACGTTATTGTTGTAAATACCTGTGGTTTTATTGATGCAGCCAAAACAGAATCTATTGAAACCATTTTAGAAATGGCGCAATATAAAAATAACAAGTGTAAGCTTCTTATTGCCAGCGGATGCTTAGCAGAACGTTATCACAACGATATTTTAGAAGAATTACCTGAAGTTGATGCAGTTGTCGGTACTGGTGACTATACTAAAATAGCTGAAGTAATAAAAAGCGCCTTAAATGGCGAAAAACCTGTTTTATATGGCAATATGGATATGCCCGAGCCAGAGGGTCAACCCAGAATAGTCAGCACAGGCAATGCAAGCGCATATCTTAAAATAGCAGACGGTTGTGATAATCGTTGTACTTATTGCATTATTCCAAAATTGCGTGGTAAATATCGCAGCAGACACATTGAAGATATCGTTAAAGAGGCAGAGTCGTT
>JAFQAG010000071.1 GCA_017416985.1 Clostridia bacterium | reverse complement strand
GCTATAATTTGGGTGACGTATGCATCGAATATTTGATTGATGAAAATAATTACATATCTCTTCAAATGTTTCCTGAGTCTAAAAAGGAATTAAGAACAAAACCGTGGGAGCTTGAGCCGCCACCTTTTAAACCAAATGAAAGATATTTAAACGGCTGGTTTTTAGGCAGACTTGCGTATTATCATCTTGTGGGTCACGACTCTATGGCGCCTGCCTTTACAATGAAAAATTTTGACCTTGATTTGCGTTTAGAATCGCAAAATATATCCGAAAAAGACGGAAAAACTGTTATAGAAACGCTTATGACATCTGATGAGGGCTGTAAGGTTATGCATCGCTTAACTTACATTTGTGGTCTGGGTGGATTTGAGGTTGAAACAGAGTTTGTAAATAATAGCGGTAAAGATGTTACACTCGATATGCTTACCAGCTTTACTTTAGATAATCTAAGTCCGTTTCAGATGGATGATGCACCAAATACATATTCGTTCCATCGTTTTTACGGCGGATGGAGCAAAGAGGGAAAGCCTGTTTCGCAGACAATAGAAGATTTATCTTTAGAAAAACCGTGGTGCCCATGGCAGCAGTGTGCTAATAATGAACGTTTTGGTGCGGTGGGCAGTTATTCTACCAGAAGATTTTTTCCGACAGCGGTATTTGAAGACAAAAAAGCAGGTGTTATGTGGGGAGCGCAAATGGCAAGCAACTCAACCTGGCAGATGGAGCTTACACGTTGGGATGATTCGCTTTCATTTACAGGTGGTCCTGGCGACAGAGAATTTTGTGGCTGGAAAAAGAATGTGAAAAACGGCGAAAGTTTTAAGGCACCCAAGGCATATATTGCGGTTTCAGACGGCGGACTTGAAGAGGTTTGCGCACGTCTTACAGATATGCACAAAACCGCAAGAAAGGCATATGGAGAGCAGGGTATACCAACATCGTTTAACGAATACTGTGCTACATGGGGCACACCTACTCAAGAAAAAATGCTCAATTTTTGTAAGATTTTAAAACCTTACGACATAAAATATCTGGTAATAGATGCAGGCTGGTGTAATGCAGGCTGCGAGCAAGAGGGTAATGGTGAATGGAATATTGATAAATCTATTTTTCCTGATGTTAAAGCGATGAATAAAACAATACGTGAAAACGGAATGATACCTGGCATATGGTTTGAGTTTGAAGTTACCACAGATGGCTCTAAAATGTTTATGCCTGAGTATGACTTTATGCATCTTACAAAGGATGGTCACGTGTTAAAAAGCTGGCATACCAGATCGTATTGGGATTTCAGGCGCGAAGATGTGCGGGAATATCTTTACGAAAAGGTTATAAATTTCTTAAAGGATAATGATTTCGGATATATAAAAGTTGACTACAATGCTAATATAGGTATGGAAATTGATGGCGCAGAGTCAGGAGCAGAAGCGCTTCGTCAGCATCTTGAGTGCGTGAGAGATTTCTTTAAGCTGATGAAGAAAGAAATTCCTGACTTGGTTATTGAAAACTGTGCATCGGGCGGAAACAGAAATGATCCGTCTATGCTTGGTGTAGCGGCAATGGGTTCGTTTTCAGATGCGCACGAGTCGGTAGAAATTCCGTATATAGCGGCAAATATGCATTATCTTATGTTGCCTGCGCAGTCTTTGGTGTGGTGCGTAGTACGTGAGGATGACACAAAAGACAGACTGGCATATTCTTTAGCAGCAACGTTTTTAGGCAGAGTGTGTCTGTCAGGTGATATTGACAAAGCACCAGAATGGCAATGTGAACTTATTAAAGACGCTATGGATTTTTACAAAAACCTTGAAAATATAATCGAAAACGGCAGAACAAAGCTTTACGGAAACCGTAGCAACAGTATGAGATATCCGACAGGGATTCAGGCAATAGCAAGAAAAACTGAAGACGAAATGATGGTTGTATATCACGCATTCGACGGGGATATTATTGACCTTGAGATTGATATCCCTGACGGCTTTAAACTTGCTGACAGCTTTAATGCAGACAAATTTATAGTTTCAGATTCTAAAGTAAAAATAATTGATGCTAAGCCTCTTACTGCAGGAGCAGTGCTTTTAAGAAAATAATAATAAAAATGGCTGTGAATTAAATTCACAGCCATTTTTATTATATTACGTTTCCACTCACAATCGTTTTTATTACATTAATATCATCATCAAATATTACAATGTCAGCATCATATCCAACTTTAAGCGAGCCTTTTGTATCAAGCTTCATAATACGTGCAGGTACTTCGGTTATCATTTTAACGGCAGATTCTAAAGCAAATCCTGCGCGTTTGGTGCAGGTTCTTACCAACACATCAGTTGTAGCAATACTTCCGGCAAAAGCAGAACCATCAATAAGTTTTGCAACACCATCTTCAATTTTGTAAGGCATATTTCCGTTTTCGCAGGTCGCATTTTCTATATCCGACATACCACCGTGACGGATTGCATCGGTTACAAGACACATATGCTCATCAGTTTTGATCTTATAAATAAGTTTTAAAAGGTCAGGCGGCAGGTGACATCCGTCTGCTATTGTTTCAACGTCGATATCGTCATAAAGATACGAGGTTTCGATAACGCCTAAAATACGGAATCCGTCTTTTCGTGTGATTGTTGATGTGCACGAATAAAGATGTGTTATAAGCTTCATTCCGTTATCGTAAGCTTTTTTAATATCGTCATATTCTGCATCTGTATGACCTGCTGCGGCAACAATTCCGTTTTTATTTAAAAATTTTAAAATTCATCAGAGCCACTAAGCTCAAGAGCATAACTCCAACGCTTTATAACGTCGCCATAATCAGCAAAAAGCTGTTCGTATTCCTCTGGGTCTGGGGTGCGTATATATGACGGATCTTGAGCGCCTGTCTGCTTCGGAGAAAAATAAGGACCCTCTAAATGTGCACCATATATATTAGGAAGAACATCTGCGTCATCTTTATACTTTTTTAGTGCATCTAAGGCGATAACTGTTTTTTTGTTATCATAAGCCGAAATCGTGGGGTAAATAGTTGTCGTTCCGTGCTGTGCGTGGATATTTGCTGCAGCCTTTATGGCTTCTTTCGTCCCGTCTACGAATTCAAATCCTGCACCGCCGTGAACGTGAATATCAATAAATCCCGGCGAAACATAAGCGCCTTTTGCATCAATTTCAGAGTCGTATGGCAAATTTTCTTTAGTAATGGCAGTAATTTTGCCGTCTTTAAAATATAAATTTAAGTTTTCTTCGATTTTATTGTTCGAAATCAGTTTTCCGTTTTTTATTACTGTTGTCATAAGGTACACCTCTTATATTTTAATTAACATTATTATACAACTTTTAATCATATTGTGTCAACAGTAAAGGGAATATAATGTTGACTTTTAACTTGCAAAAATGTATAATTGACATAAAGCTAATGACTTAAGGAGTGACTTAAATGAAAACAATATTATTTCAGGGCGATTCAATAACAGATTGTTACAGAACAAAAGAAAATGATTTGCACAACGGAACAGGATATGCAACAAGAGTATCCGCACAGCTCAGTTATGATTTTCCGGGTGAATACAAGCTTTTAAACAGAGGAATTTCGGGCAACAGAATAACTGATTTATATTCAAGAATTAAAATTGATATAATTAATTTAAAGCCTGACTATATAAGTATTTTAATCGGTGTAAACGATGTGTGGCACGAGGTAGGACATAAAAACGGAGTAGCGGCAGAAAAATTTGAAAAAATTTATAATATGCTTATTGAAGAGATAAAAGAAGAACTGCCGGATGTAAAAATTATGATATTAGAGCCTTTTGTTTTAAAAAGCACGGCGACCGAAGAAGAATGGGATACCTTCCGTACAGAAACAGAAAAAAGAGCGCAGGCGGCAAAAAGAGTAGCCGAAAAGCATAATCTGGTATTTGTTCCTTTGCAGGAAAAATTTGATGAAATGGCAGCAAAACAGCCTGAACCTTATTGGACTTGGGAGGGCGTACATCCCAGCGCGGCAGGACACGAGCTTATCGCACGTAAATGGCTAGAGGGATTTAAAGAATTGAATAAATAAGAAAAAATGAAGTAATGACAGCATCTAAGATTTTGGGTGCTGTTTTCATTATATAAAAAATCGGAATAAGCGAAACTTGTTCCGACGTGGTGGGCCATCAGGGACACAGCCGCCTTTGGCGTCTAAATTGCTCGTCCACCCAAACACTATGCGTTTTGGTACCGGACTTCGCACCTTTTTGCTAAAAATATGCCGCTAGCATATTTTCTTAACGCAAAAACCCTCTCAGGGTTCGAGTCCCTTAATTATAGATACAAAAAAAGCACCGACTAAAGGCGATGCTTTTTTTCTGGTGGGCCATCAGGGACTCGAACCCCGGACCAACCGGTTATGAGCCGGTTGCTCT
>JAFQAG010000070.1 GCA_017416985.1 Clostridia bacterium | reverse complement strand
CTGGTTGTAATTGCAACTCCGGGAACCAGATTCATTAAAATTCCGATAATTATTATGTCTACATTTAAACCCGCTATCAAAAAGCCTGCCAGATGCGATGTTGCCGTAACAACAGCACTCGCTGTCATAGTCGTAATAAACGGAGCTACACGCAAATATTCAAGCATCATCATAACCAAACGCACTACTATACCCGCCAGCGCTGCAACCATGCCATCAATTACGTTGCCGCCGAAGAAAAGAGCAAACGAGCCCGAAATAAGTGCATATGCCACAATTGAGAGCTTTGGCGGATATAACTTTCTAGCTTCCACCGCATCAATTTCTTTTATAGCTGAGGTATAATCTGGCTTTTCTGCACAGATTTTTCTTGATAAATCGTTTAACCTGTCTACTCTGTCTAAATTTGTACTTATAGATGCAACACGTCTGGTTTGCGTAAGCATTTCATCACCAAACGACACAGACACTATTATTGTCGAATATATCGCAAACACGTGCGCCTCTGTTGCGCCATAAGCCATACATATTCTGTCGGCGGTATCCTCCACTCTGCTTATTTCGGCTCCGTGCCGCAGCATACAATAGCCTAAATATGTAGCAATGTTTAATACCTGTTTAGGAGTCGGAAAATCTTTTTCCTCCATTTATGCTCATCTCCTTTACATTACCCTAGAGTTAAAAACTAATAGTTTGCTCATCGGCGGCGCTTATTTCTTCAACCTCAACCAATCCGTCAGGAGTTTCTACCATATCGTGACGGTTAAGCAAAAATCTTCTTACCGCAAACAGGGCAGCAATTGCCGCAACTGTGATAAAATTCTCAAGCGCAGATGCGTGACCTATTATAAGATGATGTGCAAGCGCAAACGCTAAAACCTCAATAACTGTTTCAGGAGTATGCTTACAAAGCATTTTAATAAGCTCTGCACCAATAGCAAGAATAATTGCGCCGTCTAATATTTTTATCAAGGCATCAGGACCTTCAGTAAAAATAGACGAACCCATTGTATCTATAATCAAACGTACTGCACAAATTAAGATAGCAATACCAACTATTACCGATATTAAAAGCTCAAACATATAACTTATTTCAAACATTTTGTCCTGAAGTTTTTTTCTCATAATTTTGTCCCCTCTTTAGTTAAAATTTTAAATAAAACCAAGATATCCGAAAATAAATATCCAAATAAATAGTGTAACTACGCAGGCTGCCGAGGATATTACAATAACCTGACTTGCGAGCTTTTCATCTCCGCCCATTTGCTGTGCCATCGCAAAGGACGAAACTGCAACAGGCGCACCGAAAAGTACTATTAAGCAGGCAAATGCCTCACCTCTAAATCCGAGCAAGGCTGCCAAAGACAGCATTACAAGCGGTGCTAAAATTAATTTTACAAACACAGTAATCAGGTTTTCTTTAAAATAGCCTTTAATTCCTGAAAATGTAAAGCTTGCACCCAAAATTACTATTGCCAGAGGCGATGCTATTTTTGAAATATCTGAGACTGCATTTTCTATAACCACAGGGAGTTTTAGTTTTAAAACAAAAAATAATCCACCAAAACTGCAACCTATGATTAAGGGATTTAACAAAATGCCTTTAATAATTTTTTTAATTTCTATTTTATTACCCTTAAAAATCTCAAGGCTGATTACCGCTAAAACATTAAACGCAGGCACTACAACAGCCACCATTAAAGATGCTAAGGCTCCTGATTTTTCTCCGCATATATAGTGAACAAGCGGTATGCCGAGTATTGCATAATTAGACCTGAAAAATCCCTGGAGTATTACACCACGCTTTGCATTGTCTTTTGTTATAAACCCGACTGCAAAAAGTCCGATTATAAAAATGCAAAAAACGCTGATGATTGTAAACGCAACTAATTTAGCATCGAACACCTGATTTACCTCGGTTTTATAGATATTATAAAACAGAAGAACAGGTAAAAAAATCTTAAAAACCAATCCGTTTATTGCATCAAAGGTGCTTTTTTCGGCTACTTTCATAGATTTTAATACGTAACCTAAAAGCATTAACAAAAAAATTGGTGTTACCGCCTCAAACGACAGTCTTAAACTTTCCATTACGTTAAACCTTCTTTGTCAGTTATAATAGATTTTCATCATAGTTAGCTCTTACACCACCGATAAACTTAGGTCTTGTGCGAGCCGCCGTAACTGGTGCCTCACCTATTGTTTTAACGCATAATCTTAAAGGAACGGCAACCTTTTTAAGATGCATTCCTATTAACGTTGCACCGATATCAATTCCTGCATCTGCCTTAATTTCTTCAACAGCAACAGGATTTTTAAAATGCTTATATGCCTCGGTTGCAAAAGAACCGCCTGCTTTTGGCGCAGGGATAACATTTGCTGTTTCTGCAAAAGGAACAGCGTCTTTTTCAATAATAATAGCTCTATTTAAGTGCTCACAGCATTGAGCTGCAACATATATACCCTTTTCATTAAAAATACCGTATAAGCTCTCAAACAGAATTTTAGCGGTATCAGGACTTGAATCTGTACCGATTCTGCTGCCCAAAACCTCACTTGTTGAGCAGCCGATTATAACTATATTGCCTTTTTTAAGCTTTGCCTTTTCAATTAAATCATTTGCTGCCAGTATACATTCCTGCGAAATACTCATTACAGTCCCTCTTTTCGTTTAAAATTTATATTATTATTTAAACATCCATTCCAGCACATACTGTATATATTCATCCCAAAAAGCCCAGTTATGCGCGCCTGATGATTCACGATATGTAAAATCATAGTCGAGCTTTTCAAACTTCTCTTTAAGACGTATATTATCATCGTACATAAAATCTTCTGTTCCCTCACCCATATAAATTCTAGGTTTAACAGAATTTTCATTTGTCTTTTCAGCTAAAAAGAACAAATCATCTTCGTTGGGAACATTCTGTTCTTCACCAAATACAGAAACTAAAACATCGTCAAACAATCCGCATTTTATATCAGCAACCGATGATAGTCCTGCCGCCGCACAGTATTGTTCTGGTTTTTTAAGTGCCGCTTTAAGTGCACCGTAGCCACCCATAGAAAGACCTGCAATATATGTATCCTCACGTTTAGTTGAAATCTTTAAAAATTCACTTATAACGCTCGGAAGCTCTTCTGTTATGTACGAAAAATATTTCATGCCGTACTTCATATCAGTATAAAAGCTTCTTGCGCCACAAGGCATTACAACGCAAACACCATAGTCTGCAGCATATCTCTCTATGGAAGTTCTGCGTAGCCATATAGTGTGGTCATCACTTAATCCGTGCAGCAAATATAAGCACTTGTACTCTTTGCTGTCGCTGCTTCCTTTAATACCAATCTCACCAATCGTAGACTTTTGCGGAATAACAACATATGCTTCAGTCTGCATTCCAAGCATCTGACTATAAAATTTCAATTCTATAAGTGCCATAATTTTCTCCTTAATTTATAATGTGTGATTTATAAAGACTGTGTAATATGGATGCTACGCATTAAAGCCGAGGCTTTTAGTTTCAACATCGTTATACATTGCGAGGCATAAGGTTTAGATGCAACCAATTTTTAAAGAAAATTCATATCAAATCTGGATATAAAATTATTTAAATACATCTTTTATCAAATAACATGCTTGTTCATAATCTTTTTTATGAACATAAATCTTATATTCCGCTTGTGGAGAACCATATAAACCCATTATAGGATTTATAGTATAGTCCACATTATTAGCCGCTAGAATGTCTCTAATTTTTGATTGAATTGTTATGTCGTATGTAATTATCAGTTGCTTTCTGTTGAATATGGTAATCATTTGTTTTTCTCCTTTCAGTTTCGACAATATCCGACATTCCTTATGTAGTTCGTGTCAAGTCAGGCGAACAGTGAATAATAGGACCTACTAATTTCACCCTTAACATTTTTCATCAGAACCCGCAGGAATGTTAGATTTTCCTGCCCGATATGTAAATATTTATTATCGGCAAACTAATATATTAATTTTTATAAATTATAGACTTTGGCGAGTTAAAAGCCTTCGATTGGTTCTTATAAAATCAAACAATAGATCCTTGCCTTTATCTCCCTTATAAGCATCACAACACTCAGATTACATCATTGATTAAAGTGGAACTATGTATAGCCTTACCACACAGTGCATTTAATTCATTCAAAATGATTTGGAATGTAATATCCTGTAATTTTCTTAACACAGCATCTTGCCATCCAAGCGGTTTAGTCATATCTATCACATTACTGTTTCTGCATCTACACATATAGTCTTTATCTTTAAGACAAATCGAGGAATCATCTTTATAACATTCCCCTTGATGGACACAACAATTTCGTCTTTGATAACATATACTTAAAAACTCTTTTGGAGTTTTAATATTGTCTAATTCCCTAACAAAATCAGTAGCTTTTACATGACCGCAATTCTGCCTTACTAATTCAAACACAGTGTTTAATGCTTCATTTCCAACATGGACAATTCCTTTTTTTGTTTTTATTGCTTGTCCATCCCATGACAACATCGGATTGTTTGAAAATTTTTTTCTAGTTGCTAAACCTTCAAGTATATTCCAATACCTATAATACTTCATCATTCTTTCATTCTCATTTTGTGCGTCATTTAATAATTTCAAATAAACACTTAAATATGATTGACCACTATTCAAGCATTCGTAGTAATGCCTAATATTAAACCCATTTTCAGCCAAATGTAAAAGATTCCCTTTATATCGAGTGTCTAGTATTGTTGTCTTATATTTTCTCTCTTTTTTACCATTAGTCATTATTGCAAAAATTGTTCCATGGCTATGGAGTAAAACTGTAAAAATGCTGTTTAAAGCCTCGGCTTTTTTCATGGCATATTCTTCTGCTTCTTCATAAGTATGCGCCATTACATTGGTAATAATAAATACTGCTGACGGAACTGATGTTTCAAATGATTTTTTATTTACCTGAATATTTATATCTGTATTATTTTTTATGAATTCATTTATATAATCTACTTCTCCTGTTAATTTTAAATAATTATAGGGATACACTTGTATCATATCATAGTAAGCTATGTTACTTATGTGTAAATTTTTTACAAACATTAAAACATCATATGAGGATGTAGTTTTATCTTCGAAGTATAGCTTTGGTTTATTAATGTATATTTCTCTTTTGTTTAAAATTGAACGGTATAGTTCTAAAGTATTAACATTTGTTTTATCGCTAATTGCAAAAGCTGTTTTACAATTTTCTGTATCGTTTAATCTCCCAAAGATAACAACATCTTTTAACGAAACAGCAATTATCGCATACAATCCTTTTTCAAACCCATTTGATAATGTAAATTTTAATATACCGTCTTTTACCCTAGCTACTACATTTTCGGTGAAAGCTGTATCATACCAATCATACACTTTACACATTTGAACTTGTATTTCGACAGAGTCAGTATCCTCATAGTTTAAAACCTCAATTTTTCCGTTAATCTGTTCTAATGGCAAATAACAATCTTTATCTAAAATCATATTTCTTCTTTCCTCTTCGACATTATTCAACTATTTTTATAGTCTCAAGACCAAATATTTAGCTAGATATTCTTTTCCAATATTTAATAATGCAACATAATTCTTTGGTATTTTCCATCATTCGACACAATTCGACTTTTGTCAAGTCAGGCTAAAAATTAAATATCAATAATTTACTTTGCTACACAGACAAATCCATTTTAATTATATCATATGTGATAAAATTCCGCAATATATTTTACTTTATTAACCATATCCCTTTAAGATTTATATTTTTGGTAAACACTATTGACACATACCATTTAATGTTCTAAAATTTAAATATAACAATGCATAGGAGGACAAGCATATGGAAAAAATTTATACTAAAAACGCACCCGAGGCAGTTGGTCCTTATTCACAAGCGACAGTCAGCGGAGGGTTAATATTCACCTCTGGTCAGATTCCGATAAATCCTGCAAGTGGTCAGGTTGAGGCAACAGATATCAGCGAGCAAGCCGAACAGGTTTGCAAAAATATAAAAGCAGTTTTAGAATCGGCAGGCAGTTCGCTTGACAAGGTAGTTAAAACAACCTGTTTTATTAAAAATATGAACGATTTTGCAGCTTTTAATGAGGTCTATGCAAAATATTTTACAAACAGACCTGCACGTTCTTGCGTAGAGGTATCGGCTCTGCCCAAGGGTGTTTTATGCGAGGTTGAGGCAATAGCCGAAGTATAGCTTAAAAAATTTCATACAAACAAATGCAAAAAGCTCCAAGCCGTCTGGCTTGGAGCTTTTAAAACAATGTACTCTTATTATACTAATTCAATGATAGCTGTTTCAGCAGCATCACCGCGTCTTGGACCAGCTTTAATAATTCTGGTGTATCCACCCTGACGCTCTGCATACTTAGGAGCGATCTCTTCAAACAATTTATATACTACTTCTTTATCTGTAATATAAGAAAGAGCTTGACGTCTTGAATGTAATGTATTAGTTTTACCAAGAGTAATCATTTTGTCTGCCATGCATCTAACTTCTTTGGCACGAGCAAGAGTTGTAACAATTCTGCCGTTTTCCAAAAGCGAAGTAACAAGATTTCTCAGCATAGCGATTCTCTGGTCGGTAGGACGACCCAATTTTCTTGTTCCTGGCATCAAAAACTACCTCCTTCTTTAAAATCAACAGGATACTCCTGCTTAGTCCTCTCTTTTTGCGAACGACTGACCCAATGCGTGGAGCTTTCCGATAACCTCTTCTAAAGACTTGCGACCAAGGTTTCTAACCTTAACCATATCTTCTTCAGTACGGTTTGTCAAATCTTCCACAGTATTGATGCCTGCACGTTTCAGACAGTTGTAAGAACGAACAGAAAGGTCAAGCTCTTCAATAGTCATTTCAAGAACTTTTTCTTTCTTGCCCTCTTCTTTTTCTATCATAATTTCGGCATTCTTTGCCTCAAGTGAGAGGTCAATAAACTGCATTAAATGCTCATTAATAATTTTAGCCGCTAAACTCACTGCTTCATCCGGAGTGATAGAACCATCAGTCCAAACCTCTAAAGTCAGCTTGTCATAGTCGGTAATCTGACCGACACGAGTGTTTTCTACAAAATAGTTCACTCTGTGCACCGGTGTATAAATGGAGTCAACCGGAATAACACCGATAATGTTCTGGTTAATCTGCTTGTTTCTTTCAGCAGAAACATAGCCACGACCCTTGCAGAATGTAATCTCCATATACAATTTAGCATCTTTATTAAGTGTAGCGATATGAAGGTCAGGGTTAAAAATTTCGATATCAGAATCTAATTTAATATCTCCTGCTTTAATTTCGCCTTCGCCCTCAGCTTCGATGTATACAACTTTCGGAGTATCGCAATGAAGCTTAACTGCGATTTGCTTAATATTTAAGATGATTTCCGTT
>JAFQAG010000006.1 GCA_017416985.1 Clostridia bacterium | reverse complement strand
TACCCTCGCCCTTTTTAAATGCTACTGGTGTGCGTTTGCCAAAGGTATTCATATAATATGCGTCATCTAATGCAACAATTTCGTTTAATTTCATAGTTATATTCCTTTCATTTAGTGACTTGCTTATAATTATACATCTTTTTGTATAATTATGCAATAGTAAAAATGCAATAAAATAAACAAATTTATATAAAATATTTAAAAAACTTTGTTACAATTTGGTGAAAATTTTAAAATCGGCTTGCAAATTGTATAAAAAAAGTATATTATATATGATAGGATTTTAGTATTATTTATGTTTTTAAGCGGAATGGAGGATTTTTATGTTAGGTCAAATTTTTCAACCGGTTTTAGAGCAAATGAAGAGTGTAATTCATCGCGAAATGGGCGTTTTAAATAATTCGGGCGCAGTTATCGCAAGCATTGATGAGCCAATAAGCGAAGAGCTTGCCTTTGATGCACTTACAAATGCTGTAAGCAACGGCAGAGCATATACCTTAGATGGCTATACCTTTATTGCAATTGGCGCACGCAATATGCTTGAATATGTAATTTATATAAAAGGCACAGGCCCAGAAGAGCAAAAATATATTGTTTTGCTTTCTGTCAGTCTTTCAAATCTGCAGCTTCACTGTGCAGATAAATACGACAAAAGCAGTTATCTTAAAAATGTGCTTTTAGGCAATATTTTGCCTGGCGATGTTTTTCTGCGCTCGGGCGAATTGCAGATTGATACCGAAATTCCACGTTTGGTTTACATAATTCAGACTGCGAAAGAGCACGAAATGAATGTGCAGCACGTTTTGCAGAATATGTTTCCTGAGCAGGACTTTGTTATCAGCGTAGATAATCACAACATTGTGTTAATTAAGGCAATAAATCAGCCGTTTAACCGTGATGCTGCAAGAAAAATCGCACACAGCATTGTCGAAACCATAAGCTCAGAGCTTATGCTCCAGGTTTATGTGGGAATCGGTACACCTACGGATTCGTTAAACGACATTGCCCGTTCGTTCTCAGAGGCTCAGCTTGCACTTGAAATCGGCAGAGTGTTTGATGACAATCACTATATTTTAAGCTATGATACAATGGGCATAGGCCGCCTTATTTATCAGCTTCCTAGCAAGCTTTGCGAGCTTTTCTTAGACGAAATATTCAAAAAAGAAAGCATCGATGTTTTAGACGAAGAAACCCTTCAGACAATTTATAAGTTCTTTGAAAATAACTTAAACGTAAGTGAAACATCACGTCAGCTGTTCGTACACAGAAATACTTTGGTTTACCGTCTTGATAAAATTGAAAGATTAACAGGTCTTGACCTGCGTAAATTTGACGATGCAGTTGTATTTAAGGTTGCAATTTTAGTTAACAAATATTTGAATGCAAATCCGTCAAAGTTTTAATCGGTAAGGAGTGTAAATTTTGATACTTTTCAGTAATGTATCTAAGGTATACGATAACGGCAGTACTGCCTTAAGCAACATAAGTTTTTTTGTTGAGCGGGGCGAATTTGTTTTTATCGTAGGTCCCAGCGGAGCGGGAAAATCTACTCTTATTAAGCTTTTAATGCACGAAGAAACCGCAACGTCTGGCGATGTTATTATAAATAATGTAAATGTCGGCGCACTCGAGCGAAAGCAGATTCCTTATCTGCGTCGTAATATGGGTGTAGTTTTTCAGGATTTCAGACTTTTGCCTAAAAAGACTGTTTACGAAAATGTTGCCTTTGCTATGGAGGTTGTGGGTGCATCAAAGCGTGCAATCCGCAGACAAGTGCCGAGTATTTTAAGCATGGTCGGCCTTTCGTCAAAAATGAAGATGCTGCCCGGTCAGCTATCAGGCGGAGAGCAGCAGCGTGTGGCGCTTGCCCGTGCTTTAGTTAATAATCCTGCATTTTTGATTGCCGACGAGCCAACCGGAAACTTAAATCCGAAAACCGCAATGGAAATTATGGAGCTTTTAGATGACATCAACAAGCGCGGCACAACGGTTATAATGGCTACTCACGCCAAAGATATTGTTGACACAATGAAAAAACGTGTTATTGCAATCGAAGACGGCGTAATTGTAAGAGATGAAGTCAGAGGAGTTTACGGATATGAAAATTAGAGGATTTCGCTATTTTATGAGCGAGGCATCTAAAAACGTTTTTTCAAACGGCTGGATGAGTCTTGCATCTATATTTACCGTACTGGCAAGCCTTTTGGTTTTTGGCTTTTTTCTGGTTTTAACGGTTAATTTAAACTACATAGCAACTCAGCTTGAGGGCGATTACGAAATAATTTTAATTGTTGACGAAACCTATAATAAAGATCAGGTCAAAGAGCTTGGCGAAAAAATAAAAGCGGTTGAAAACGTTAAGGATTTAACCTTAAACACCAAAGAATCCCGCTTAGAAGAATGGAAAACCGAGCTTGGTGCAGAGCTTTTAGAGGGTTATGAAGAAGATAACCCACTGCGTGACTGGTATATGCTCACCTTAGAGGATTTGTCACAGGCTGATGCGACTATCGAAAGCATCGAGGACTTTGACGGAATAGCAAAGATAGTTCGCAATCAGGATACTATTGATAAGCTGGTAACAATGACAAATTATCTTGGCAGAGTGAGCATATGGGTTATGATAGCCTTAGCGCTGGTTTCGGTGTTTATAATTTCTAATACCATCAAGCTTACTGTGTTTACACGCAGTAAAGAGATAAACATTATGAAATTTGTCGGCGCAACCGACTGGTTTATCCGTTGGCCGTTTATAATCGAAGGAATTATTATCGGCTTAATCGGCGCAATAATTTCGTTTATTGTTGTGGCATACGGATACCAGGGTATTTTAGGACTTATTGGTGCGCTTGATATATCGTTTGTTAAATTTAAACCGTTTTCAAGTGTTGTTCTTCCGCTTATTGGTGCGTTTATCGCACTTGGTGTTGTGCTAGGCGGATTGGGAAGCTTGATATCGGTAAGAAAACACCTTAAGGTGTAAAATAAAAAATAAAAGTTCGCATTTTTGCGAACTTTTATTTTTTGTGCTATGTTTTATTCCTCGCTATTCTGACTGATATACATTTCCTCTAGTTCAATTTGTTTTTCTGTTAGCTTTTCAATTACATCTGCAACTGTCTGAGATAAAGCATAATAAAGCTCTTTGTAATTTGTTTCTTCCATACTTTTTTCCTCCTTAAATTAAAAAATGCGTGACTTCGATGAAGCCACGCACGAAAAATACATGACTCACCGTCGCCAAACGAATTCAAACTTGATTTACAGCAAGTATGTGAAATTGAGCATGTATTTTTACACATAGTAAAATACATACTTACTGATAATCAAAAATATTAAATTCGTTTGGCAATTACAAGTATAGCACAAATAAAACTATTTGTCCAGTACTTTTTTCCAAATTATTCCATTTTTATTTTTGTGTGTGTAATGTTTGTGATAAAAGCGATAAAATAAATTTTGGTTTAGCTGTGGGCTGTAGAAAAAAGTGCAGACCACGCAAAGCAAATAGTAAAATAAACAGTAGGTCATTGAAAATATATTATTTAATACTGTATGTAGAAATTTGCAAGCAAATTTCTTTTTAATAATGCTTTGCGTTACGAACAAACGTCACCTCTCAGCGTACATAAGTACGCTTTCGGGTAACCCCTACGGGTTCCGTTTGTCCATTCTGCATCTTTTTTCGTCCATCCCTCGTGGATTCAGGATGTTTACGTAGTGCAAACGGTAAAAACCTACCGCCTGTACGTATTGCTTAAAATTTATATTGTTTTAAGTCTTGCACTAAGTGGTAACGGTTCCAAGGCAGAGCCTTGTGTCGCTTCAAGGGGGTTAAAGGGGGGAAGTTCGAAATCCCCCCTTTGTTTTGCTTCTTTTGCAATCAAAAGAAGGCCCGTCCGGCAGGACTTATGAACTTTTATTTTTGCATTTGCGTAAATTCAGAAAAATTATGATCAACTCTAAACCAAACTTTATTTCTTTCTTAAAATATCAGTTTTCTCTTGTTAAAACTCCGCAAATATGATATTATACAAGTAGAGATTTATGCCAATATAAAATAAGGAAAGGAAGTGGGCAAATGGAGCTTTTAGCACCTGCAGGCGAATTTGATTCGCTGGTTATGGCTGTTTTAAACGGTGCAGATGCCGTTTATGCAGGCGGCAATATGTTCAGCGCACGAAAAAGTGCGAAAAATTTCGACTTGCCTGAGCTTGAGCGTGCGGTTGATTACTGTCATTTGCGTGGAGCTAAGCTTTATCTTGCTGTAAACACTTTAATAAAAGAGTTTGAGCTTTCTGACCTTTTAAAATATTTAGAAGAAATCTATGAAATAGGTGTCGATGCAGTAATTGTTCAGGATTTGGGCGTTTTGCGCCTGATAAAAAAATATCTGCCCGACCTGCCCATAAACGCCAGCACGCAGATGAGTGTAAATACATCTGCAGGAGTTTTAGAGCTTGAAAAGTTAGGCGTTAAACGTGTTGTGTTATCTCGTGAGGTGTCGGCAGAGGAGATTAAAAAAATCCGCCAAAAGACAAAGGCAGAGCTTGAAATATTTGTTCACGGCGCTCTTTGTATGAGCTATTCGGGGCAGTGCTTAATGAGCAGTATCTTAGGCGGCAGAAGCGGTAACCGTGGCGCTTGTGCTCAGCCGTGCAGACTGCCGTATACACTTTTAGAAAACGGAAAACCCACAGGCAAAACAATGCCTCTTTTAAGTCCTAAGGATTTGTGCTTGGTGCACCGCTTAGACGAGGTCAAGGCGTGCGGTGCCGATTCATTAAAAATTGAGGGACGAATGAAAAGCCCCGAGTATGTTGGTATGGTCACACGTGTGTATCGTGCGGCTTTGTCTGGCGAACTCAAAGATAGCGATGCAGACGATATGCTTAAATTTTTCTCTCGTGGTGGCTCATCGTGCGGATATTTTGACGGCAAAAAATTCCGTGAAATGATGGACTATGAACAAAGTGCAAAAATATCAGCCGACAAAAACTTAGAGAAAAAAATACACGAAACTGTGCGTCGTGAGGCAAAGCAAAGCCCCATAGATGCCGAGTTTTATGCATCGGTAGGCGAGCCGATTAGACTTAGCTTGTCAAAGGGAGATATATCGGTAAGCGTTGCGGGCGATACGGCAGAGCTTGCGCAAAACCGTCCGCTTGACGAAGAACGTGTTAAGGCTCAGCTTGCTAAGCTCGGCACAACTCCGTTTTATCTTGAAAACTGCAAAATAGATTTAGACGGCAAAGCCACAGTAAGTGTCGGCTCTATAAACGCACTAAGACGTGATGCGGCAGAAAAATTAAGCGAAGAAATCTGCAAAACATTTAAACGTAATACCGAGTCGGCAAATCTGATAAATAAAAAAGTAAATCATAAAAACCTTGAGTCTGTGTTGTGCGTGCAGGTTATGAATAAAGAGCAATATATGGCGGCAAAAAAAATGGGCATAAAAGAAATATATTTGCCGTATGACTTATATAAGACAGGCATAGATTCTGATGCTGTGTGCGTTCTGCCCGAAATACCCAAAGAGGGAGAAGTGTACGAAATCCCCAAGGACGCACGTGTTATGGTTAATAACTTAGGGCAGATAAATATGGCTAAAGGTGCCGAGCTTTTGGGCGGTAACAGACTTAATGTATTTAACTCGCAGGCGACAGAAAAATTATCCGAAATGGGATTAAACGCTCTTACAGTATCACCTGAGTTGAACCAAAAAGAGATTAAAAGCCTAAGGCAAAGCACTTCCTTGCCACTTGAAATTATCGCATACGGCAGGCTTCAGCTTATGCTTATGGAAAACTGTGTGATTAAAAGCGCATACCGTTGTGCTTGTGACAAAGCATCGTTTTCGCTTAAAGACCGAAAAAATGTCGAATTTCCTGTTATTTCCCAGAATTGCAGAAACATAATTTTAAATTCGTGTCCTGTTTATATGGCAGACCGAATAGACGACATAAAAAATTTACAAATTGACAGGATAAGATTGTCTTTTACGGTTGAAAATCCAGATTTGTGTTGTATAATAATAGATGAGTATAAAAAAGCTCTTTCGGGTCAAAGGGTATCGCCTCCAAAATTTGACTATACAAGAGGGCATTTTTACAGGGGGGTATTGTGATGGGCTTTCAGGTTAAAATTAAGTACGTAAACGATATGGCAAAAAAACCTTTTTATGCAACCGAAGGTGCGGCAGGAATGGATTTATCAGCCGCAATTTCTGAACCTGTAATTCTTAAAAAAGGCAATCGTGTGCTTATTCCTACCGGCATTGCAATCGCTCTGCCGTCAGCTGAGAGCGTTGCGTATATTTATGCACGCAGCGGTCTGGGAATTAAAAAAGGAATCTGCTTATCTAACGGAGTCGGTGTTATCGACAGCGACTATCGTGGCGAAATATGCGTAGGCCTTATAAACCTAGGTGACGAGGACTATACCATCGAGCCGGGTGAGCGCATTGCACAAATGGTGTTTGCTCCCGTTTTAAAAGCAGAGTTTGTTGAGTGCGAATCTCTTGAAGAAACCGAGCGTGGTGCAGGCGGATTCGGCTCAACCGGCAGGTGAGCCTATGACACGGCTTGATAAGCTGATTTTTTGCGTGCTTATTGCGTTTTCTGTTTTGTCGATTTTGTTTACAAACATAATCTTTGCCAAAAAGCCGGCAGATGAGGTTGTTGTTGAGGTCAACGGAGCAGAATACGGCAGGTATTCGCTATATGAAAAAAACGGAAAAATACTTGATGTTAAAACCGAGTTTGGATATAATAAAATAGAAATTTTAAACGGCAAAGTGCGCATATCTGATGCAGATTGCCCTGACAAACTAGATGTCAAATCAGGCTGGATAGATGCATCCGGCGAAATGCTTGTGTGTTTGCCAAATCGGGTTTTAGTGCGAATTGATGGCGAAAAGGATGTGGACAAAGTTGCGTATTAATTTGCCCAAAACAAAAAAACTTACTGTTTTTGCAATGCTTTTAGCCACAGGAATAGTTTTAAATTACTTAGAGGCAATGATTCCGATATTTAACATACTTCCGGGCGCTAAGCTCGGCATCGCAAACGTGGTAACAATGCTTGCTATGGTGTGGTTTGGTCCGTTTTACGCTCTAGTCCTTGGCATCTTACGCTCAGCTTTGGTGGGCATAATGTCCGGTGCGGTTACAATGCTTATTTACGGCGGCGCAGGCACGGTACTGAGCGTTTTGGCAATGTGGATTTTTTCGAGTTTTTTTAAAGATAAAATAAGTATGGCGGGCATATCAATGCTCGGCGCATTTTTCTTTAACGTTGGTCAAATTGCCGTTGCGGCGGCTGTGATACATAATGTACAAATGTTTCGTTATTTGTCTGTATTAACGTTAATATCGACCGTAAGCGGTCTTTTAACTGGAATAGTGGCACAGAGGTTATCAGAAAAACAAATGATGGGGGAATAATAGCTATGACAAAGCGCAGAGGGTGGATTTATACAGTTGCACTAATCGGCGGACTTTTAATCGGCAGTCTTATAGGTAAGCTGTGTGCCGACAGTCAGTATTTGTGGTGGCTCGGCTACGGCATAGATTTTGGATTCAGTCTGCCCGAGGATGTAACCTTAGATATTTATATAATGGAGCTTGCCTTTTCGTTTGGCATATGGTTTCATTTTAACGTTGCAAGCATTCTGGGAATGGTCACATCGTGGCTGATCTTCAAAAAATGGTAGGTGATAGCTGTGTATGATATAGTTTTAGCCTCCGGCTCACCAAGACGGCGTGAGATTTTATCAGACTTAGGCATAAAGTTTCGCATAGAGGTATCAAACGCTGACGAATCTATACCCGAGGGAACATCGCCCGATTTGGCTGTGCGCAGACTTTCGCTTTTAAAGGCGGCAGATGTGGCAAAAAATCAACCCGAAAATGCGTTGGTTATCGGTGCCGATACGGTAGTCGTTTTAGATGGCGAAATTTTAGGCAAGCCAACCGATGAAGAAGATGCCGTAAGAATGCTTAAAAGTCTTTCAGGCAGAGAGCATAGTGTTTTAACCGGCATAAGTGCCTTAAGGCGAAGCGACGGCAAGGGTGTTTCGGTTTTTGAAGAAACAAAGGTGCGTTTTCGCAATCTTTCAGATGAAGAGATTTTAAAATACGTAAAAACCGGCGAGCCTATGGATAAAGCAGGCGCATATGGCATTCAGGTGCTAGGTAGTTTATTGATTGAAAAAATCGACGGTGATTATTTTAATGTTGTAGGTCTGCCGGCATGCAGGCTTTCACGTCTTTTAGCAGAAGAATTTGATTTTGATATTATTATGGAGGTATTCTGATTATGGCGGCAAGGGATATTGGTATTGATTTAGGAACGGCAAACACTTTGGTTTATATGAAGGGCAAGGGCATAATATTGCGTGAGCCATCGGTTGTAGCCGTAAATAAAATGACCGGAAACGTATTAAAGGTCGGAAACGAAGCAAGAGATATGATAGGCAGAACTCCTGGCAGCGTTGTGGCGATTCGCCCATTAAAAGACGGTGTTATTGCAGACTTTGACGGTGCTCAGGCTATGCTTAAATATTTTATTAAAAAGGCATATTCTGGCGGAATCTTCAAGCCACGTGTGGTTGTTTGTATCCCATACGGCGTAACCGAGGTTGAGCGTCGTGCGGTTGAAGATGCCGTTGTATCTGCAGGCGGAAGAAACGCATTTTTAATCGAAGAGCCTATGGCGGCGGCAATCGGTGCAGGTCTTCCTGTAAGCGAGCCTACCGGCAGTATGGTTGTCGATATCGGTGGTGGTACTACCGAGGTTGCTGTAATTTCGTACGGCGGCATTGTTACCAGTCAGTCATTAAGAGTTGCAGGCGATGAGCTTGACAGCGATATCGTAAACTATATAAAACGTGAATATAACCTTATGATTGGCGAAAGAACAGCCGAAGAAATCAAGCTTACAATCGGCTCGGCATACGAATATGAATACGAGGAAGAAATGGATGTTAAAGGCCGTGACCTTATTACAGGACTTCCGAGAACAATATCATTAACAAGTAAAGAAATCCGTTCTGCTATGTCTGAATCTATTTTTGCAATTGTCGAGGCTATTAAGCAGACCTTAGAAAAAACTCCTCCGGAGCTTGCGGCTGATGTTATGAACCGAGGAATTATGTTGACCGGCGGTGGTGCGCTTATAAGAGGATTAGATACTTTAATTTCAGAAGAAACCGGAATTCCTGTAAGACCGGCAGATAATGCACTCGACTGTGTCGCAATCGGAACAGGCATGGCTATTTCGACTCTTGACAAGTTAAATGATAGCGGAAGAAACAGAAAGTGGCTTTAATACTTTATAAATCTAAGAAAGGAGTGAGCCGCAACGGAAAGTAAAAAGAAAACAATGCTGGTTGTAACTTTGGTTATAACAGTTATAATATTTATTTTAATGGGTGTATCGTTTGCTATGATAAGGGGCGGTTCGTCCTTTACCGGCTCGAATGTTGCAGGCGTTGTGGTATCGCCCGTGCAAAAGTTTTTCTCTTCGATAGGTAACAGCGTAGGTGGATTTTTTGAGTTTATATCCGATGCCAAAGAGTATAAAGAAGAAAATAAAGTTTTAAAGGATAAAACCGAAGAGCAAGCACAGACGATACGTGAGCTTGAATCATACAAGCAGGAAAATCAAAGACTAAGAGCACTTTTAGAGCTTAAAGACAGCCATCAGGATAAAGATATGGTTGGTTGCGAGGTAATAGCAAAAGATCCGGGCAACTGGTTTGATGCATTTACTATTGATAAAGGCAAAAACTATAACATAAAAACAAACGATGTTGTTGTAACAAACGGTGGCTTGGTGGGCCGCATAACCGAGGTCGGCGATAACTGGGCACGTGTTGTTGCGATAATTGATACCGAAAGCTCGTTAGGTGCGGTTGTAACACGTACGCAGGATATTGCAATAGTAGACGGTGACCTTTCTCTGTCTGACATAGGTCAGTGCAAGCTAAGCTCACTTACCGATACGACCAGTCTTGTTGTGGGTGACGAGGTCGAAACCTCGGGTCTTGGCGGAATATATCCTAAAGGGCTTTTAATAGGAACAGTAAGAGAAATAAAAAATGATGTGTCAGGCTATTCGCAATATGCAATTATTGACACAGCAGTTGACTTTGAGCGTATACGTGAGGTAATGGTTATACGTATGCACGCAGAAGAAAATCAGCAATAAAACAAAAGGGAGGCAGTACAATGCAGAAAAAAAACGTGGCACGTTATGCGCTTATGGTTGTCTTTATATTTGTGCTTACGGTAATTCAGACCACGGTGCTGCACTCGGCAGAAGTGTTTGGGGTTATTCCTAATTTGCTGCTATCCTGCGTTGTTTGCTACAGCCTTATAAAAGGCGACCCAAAAGCGATTGTATTCGGCATTGTGTGCGGTCTTGTTTTAGATTTTTTCGGCGGCAGAACCGTTGGCATAAACACTCTGCTTTGTATGTATACCGCACTTTTGTGCGTGCTGCTTCATGGCGGACTTTTTAATAACAATGCCTTGGTTGCAATGCTTTTCGTTTTTGTCATATCGCTTTTATACGAGCTTTTAATATACTTTTTTAATATTTTTATATGGGGCTATCGTGGCATATGGTATGCGCTTGTTTATAAAATTTTGTTTGGCTCGGTCTATACTGCGCTTACGGCACTTTTAATTTATCCTGTTTTAAAACTGCTGGCAGAAGAGTGGCTGCCCAAACCCAGAAGACGTAATTTTCTGCGCTGATGCAGATTATAAAGTATACAAAAGATAAGGTGTGAAATTTGTTGCATAAAAAAGGAGAAAAAAACCGATATAACATTTTGTATATTATTTTGGTTTTTTTGGTGCTGTTGGTTTTGCAGCGCCTTTTTGTGTTGCAAATTTTAGAGGGTGATAACTACCGTGAGATATCAGACAGCCGATTAGCTCGAAACATCCCTGTAAAAGCACCCCGAGGCGAAATATTAGACCGCTACGGCAGAGCGCTTATAACAAACCGAATGGGTCATTCAATTGCGATTGCAAAAATTGATGACGATACGCAAAAGCTTAATCAGGTGGTATTAAGCTTAGCTGAGCTTTTTGATTCGGTTGGTCTTTCTTATGCAGACACGTTTCCTGTAAGCAAGTCGCAACCGTATTCATTTGAGTTTTCGGATGATGACCACAAATCAAAGGAAAAAGACTTTAAGAAAAAATATAAATTTGATACAAATTTATCCGCCCAAGAGGTTATAGAAAAATTTAAAAAACGTTATAAAATAGCAGATAGCTATCCTGAGGATAAAGCAAGAAAGCTTTTGGGCATTCGCTACGAGATGGAGCAACGTAATTTTTCTTCGAACAATGCATATGTGTTCGCAAAAGATGTTGATATATCGCTTGTTACACAGATAAAAGAGCAGCGTGATAAATACAGCTGCGTAACTGTGTATCAAGAGCCGATTCGTGAATATACAAACGGAACGACGGCGGCACATATTTTAGGATATATAGGAATTATAAATGCCGAGGAATATGCCGAGTTAAAAGATAAAAACTATGGTATGAACGATTATCTTGGCAAGCAGGGCGTAGAAAAAGCATTTGAAGAATATTTAAAAGGAACTGACGGCACAAACAGTATCGAGCGCAAAATAAAAG
The DNA here is from genome assembly GCA_017416985.1 of Clostridia bacterium. GTDB lineage: Bacteria > Bacillota > Clostridia > UBA1381 > UBA9506 > RGIG1666. Next base: position 7,344 of record JAFQAG010000006.1, on the reverse strand, counting down.
AGGGCGAAAGCGAGCTGGTTTATTCTCAGGACCCAATCCCCGGTCATTCGGTAATGCTTACTATCGACCTCGATTTGCAAAAGGCGGCAGAAGAAGCACTTAAAACACATATAAACCGCATTGCGACCACATCAAAATACAACAACGGCAGTGATGCAAATGCAGGCTCGGCAGTGGTCATGGATTTAAACAGCGGCGAAATTTTAGCCTTGGCAAGCTATCCTACCTACGACCCGTCAAGATTTAATCTTGACTATAACGAGCTTATAAAGGCTGACGGCAATCCTATTTTAAACCGAGCCTTAAGCGGTGTTTACGAGCCGGGCTCAACCTTTAAGCCGGTTACAGCAATTGCTGCATTAGAAGAAGGCTGGGTATCGCCGGCAGAAACCTTAGCAACAAAGGGCAGATATAATTATTTAGGACACAGCTTTGACTGTAATATTTATCGCTCATCAGGTGGCAATCACGGAATTATAAATATATCCGAGGCGCTTCGTGATTCGTGTAATTACTTTTTCTATGAAATGGGCAAAAGAACAGGAATCGAGCCTATAAATTTCTATGCACAGAGCTTTGGTCTGGGCGAATATACCGGAATAGAACTGCAGGAAGAGGTTAAAGGTCAGCTTGCAGGCCCTGCGGTGCGAAAAGCTCGCGGTGGCGAATGGTATCCCGGTGACGTGCTTCAGGCATCAATCGGTCAGTCAGATAACCTGTTTACACCTATTCAGATTGCAAACTATATAGCAACAGTTGCAAACGGCGGAACAAATTACAAGGCGCATTTGTTAAAAGCTGTAAAATCAAATGTAGACCAGGAAATCATAAAAGAGGTAAAACCCGAAATAAAGCACAAGGTAGATATAAAGCCCGAAAATTTAGATGCAGTTTTAAAGGGTATGGGTTTAGTTACCGCAGAGGGCGGAACGGCAAGTGCTACGTTTGCTGATTTTCCTATCACTACCGGTGGTAAAACAGGCTCTGCGCAGGTAAGCCGAGGCAGTGCAAACGGTATTTACGTTGGCTTTGCACCGTATGACGACCCTCAGATAGCGGTTGCAGTTGTTGTTGAACACGGTGCATCCGGTTCGGGAGTATCGCCAATTGCACGAGATATTTTCTGGCAGTATTTTTACGGAAGTGGTGAGCTTTCAGCAGTAAATGTTCCGAAAAATGAGCTGTTACCGTAATAAAGCAGGCTTAGGTATGAACAGAAAGGATGGTAATATAAATGGTTACAATTAAAGGAAGTAAAGAGGGCATAAACGTTGTAATAAGCGAAGAAACCTCGGCTGAGACGGCAAAAGAAGAGCTTGTTAAAAAGTTTGAAGAGGCAAAAGCGTTTTTTAAAGACGAAAAGATAAACATACATTTATCGAGCGAAACTCTCTCTGAATTTGAGCTGTTTCTGCTTCAGGGAGCCATCGAAGAGGTGCTCTCGGGCAACGAGATTACCTTTATCGAAAAGCCTGCAGTAGACAAAGCAAAGGCAGAGGCGGAAGAAAAGGCGAAAAAAGAGGCAGAGCTTTATGGCATTGATGAGGGTATGACACGTTTTTATCAGGGTACAGTACGTGCGGGTCAGCTTGTAGATGCCAAGGGAAATTTAGTTGTTATAGGCGATGCAAATCCAGGCTCTGAGCTTGTTGCAGGCGGCAATATTATCATAATGGGTGCGGCAAAGGGTCTTGTTCACGCAGGAGCTAACGGAAACAGAGGGGCAGTTGTTGTTGCGCTTAATCTGTTGCCGACGCAGATAAGAATTGCAGATATTATAGCACGTTCTCCTGATGACGAGGTTGTTCGCAGTCAATGGATTCCTGAAATTGCCTACATCAAAGATGAGGCGGTATATATTGAGCAATATTTAACAAAAAAAAGCTAAAAATCTTAGCGTTTTTTATATAGACTTATCAAAAAAAGTGTGTTATTATAATAATTGGTAGATTATCTAAGGAGGCAAACAATGGCAGAAGTTATAGTAGTAACATCGGGTAAGGGTGGAGTTGGAAAAACCACCACTACTTCAAATATAGGTGCGGCTTTAGCATCTTTGGGCAAAAAAGTTATATTAATTGATACCGATATCGGACTTAGAAATTTAGACTTAGTTATGGGTCTTGAAAATAGAGTTGTATTCAACTTGGTTGACGTTGTAGAGGGCAGCTGCAAAATTAAAAATGCAGCGATAAAAGACAAGCGTTTCCCGGGTCTTTCGCTACTTCCTGCGGCACAGACTAAAGATAAAGATGCCGTTAACGAAGAGCAGATGAAAAAGCTTTGCGAAGAGCTTAAAGCAGAATATGACTATATTTTGCTCGACTGTCCGGCAGGTATCGAGCAGGGATTTAAAAATGCAGTTGCAGGTGCAGACCGTGCCATCGTGGTAACAACACCCGAGGTATCGGCTGTTCGTGATGCAGATAAAATTATCGGAATGCTTAACGCATACGGCATAACCGACCACAAGCTGTTGGTAAACCGCTTGCGTGTAGATATGGTTAAGCGTGGCGATATGTTAAATCTTGAAGATATGATTGACGTTTTAGGTATTAAATTAATCGGTGTTGTTCCTGATGATGAAGAAATCATTGTTTCTACAAACAAGGGCGAGCCGGCTATTTTAAATAACAAATCGCAGGCGGGTACGGCGTATTCTAATATTGCACGTCGAATTTTGGGCGAAGACATCCCTTTAATGGAGCTTAAAGACAGCAATAGCTTTTTTGGCAAGCTCAAAAAGCTGTTTTCAAGATAAGGGGGTCTTTAAATTATGGATTTTTCAAGCTTAATAAATAAATTTTTTGCTAAAAACAAATCAAAGGATGTTGCAAAAGACCGCTTAAAGCTTGTTTTAATGGGTGACAGAGGTGTTAGCCCTGAGCTTTTGGATAAAATTAAAGGCGAAATTATGGAGGTTTTATCCAAGTATATGGAAATAAGCGATGATGGTCTTGAATTTAAAATGACAAAAACCGATAGTGAAGACGGAACAGCTATGATTCCGGCACTAATTGCAAACATACCGATTAAACATATGAGAGCGAATTCAACCGGTGAATGAACCCTGAGGAGGTAGGTTATATTGAATATTGCATTAATCGCTCACGATAAAAAGAAAGAACTTATGGTACAGTTTTGTATTGCGTACCGAGGAATTTTAGAAAAGCATATGCTGTGTGCTACCGGAACGACTGGTGGTTTAATCAGCGATGCAACCGGACTTGAGGTGCATCGTTTTCTGTCAGGTCCTCAAGGCGGCGACCAGCAAATTGGTGCCAGAATTGCATACAACGAAATAGATTTGGTATTGTTTTTCCGTGACCCGCTCACAGCACAGCCACACGAGCCTGATGTATCGGCTCTGTTCCGACTGTGCGACGTACATAACATACCCTTAGCAACAAACGTTGCAACTGCCGAGGTTTTGGTGCGTGGCTTAGACCGTGGCGACCTCGACTGGAGAGATATTGTTAATCCGAAAGAATAAATAATAAAAAAGATGTGTAAAAACAAAGTTTTTACACATCTTTTTTATTTATAGCTTTAAAAACACGACTGCCGCCAATCCGCAGGCAAGACCTATTAAGTGATTTTTCTTTAAAGATTCTTTAAGTATAAATCTGCCGCAAAGCAAAACTGCCAGAATTGTTCCTGCTGAAATAAGTGGATAAAGCACAGATGCGTGCTCAAGTCCCGCAAGGGCCAGGGTAGAATAGTTCGTTATGGCGTTTGCTGCACCCGATACGGCTGCGTGAACTTTACCCTTTGTGGCTTTGAACTCTTCTGTCGACACCTTAAAAAGAAAAACAACAACAAAAGCCAAAGTCGATAAAATCATAGCTGAAAGCATAAATTCGTTTAAATATTCGCCCGGATAATAATTCTGATGCATTTTTTGCAATACCGAGCAAGTGCCGTTTAAAACAAATGTTGCAAACACGAACAAAGACCACTTTACGTAGTTTGTTTCTTTTTCGGGTTTTGTACGCATCTTGTCTATATTTGCAAAAATAAGTGCTAAAACAAGAAAGAACATACCTGCCGCTTTTGGTGCGGTCATATTTTCACCACAAAATGTAATTCCGTAAACAATAGGAATTATAACCGAAAACGAAACTAATACACTTGTAAGCGATGCAATTCCTAAAGATATTGCTGTATATGCTGTGTACATAGCAAGGCTTAGTGATATTCCGTATATGCATCCATATATAATAGAAGGAATATGCATTCTTACACCGCCGATGCTTATTAAACCAAAAAACAAAAGTGCAAAGATTGCCTTAATGGTATTAAATACAATAGAATTATCGCTTTCTTTTGCATAAATTTTTGTTGTTACGGTCTGAGTTACAGCAAACAAAACACTACATATATAAATTAATGCTATCATTTAATATATGCTCCTTTTGCCACAGAAGCTACAAATTCTGACTTGACATTCGTTCCGCCAAATTCAGGCAAGGTTTCCTCTGGCAGATTCTTATTTTTTCTGTACTCAAACACTATATTTTTACAAACTGCGGTATTAAACTTCATATCTTCGCTTTGGTCAAAAAATCCTCTGCTGTAAATTATCTTAATATTTTCGCTGTTCATTATGTTTGAGTGAAAATCTATGCGCTTATCTGTGGGCAGCTCTACGCTCATTGTTTCGTGGCCTGGAATATCGCACGAATATTCCATATAATTATGATGCCATCTGTTTCGGTCGCCCATTCTGGCATCAAGCATCGCTCTTTTAAAGCCTTTAATTACGTTATCGCAGATTTCAAAGTCGGTAGTATCGCTGTCGAGATAAATCGCCCAGCACATCTGGCTTATTTCATCAGGAGCTTTTTGGCACAGACACATATTTCCGCGCACTACGCAGCCTTTGTTGATGTGCATATAGATGCACGCACCGTCATTTAAAACAAGCATCGGATTTATACAGATATTATCTTCAACCACGCAGTAATCACCATTGGCAATAATGCTGGTGTACGAGGTTTCGGCAATATAGTTTCTGCGCAGCATAGCGCTGTTAGAGAATATGCCGACTGCACCCAGATAATCAAGAGCGATGTTTTCTATGCGGCAATCCTCAACGCAGGACACCCAATCTTCATATCGGTTTTCGGGGGTGAGCAGATTTTCTGAGGATATGCCTATACCGCCTGCACCGCACTTTCTTATGTTGCAGCGGCGCACGTGCAAGGATTCACCACGTAGCATAATTCCATATCCGCCTGTGTTATAAATCTCAACATCTGTTATTTCTATATTTTTAAGCTCGCTGCCGTAAATTGCGCCGTCCTGCTCCATAACGCCAAAGCCTGCCCCGCCTCGCTGGCAGGGATGCAGATACTTTTCATTCACAACAGGGGTAGTAGCAGCAGTCAAAGACAATCCTTTTATGGTTATGTTCTCGCATCCGTCTTCCATTTCAATAATTTTCGTGGTAACAGGAACAAAACAAGCAAAGTTTTCAACGTTTTCATCAGGATAAGGACGATAATAAATCTTGCCTGCGCCTCTGTCACAATACCAGCGACCATCTTCTGCCATGCCTTCTTTGGTGTTATACACCGCATAGGCGCTTACGTAAAGCGACCCTGGGGGATATGTGCAGTTAGGCGTAAGCCAGAACACGCAGTTTTCGCGGTCGTGCTTTGAAACCTTGCAGTAGGATTCGTTCCACGAGTGATAAACTTGAATTTCGGCAGATTCTGCGTCAAAATCGTCAGAAATATCTTCCTTTATATATGTAAAATGGTTAAGCTCGTCATCTAAAAGTGGTCTTTGCCAGCCACCTGCGTGTGAGCCTACCCACTCTCCTGCGGTGAACACGGTTTTGTGCTCAAGTCTGCCACACAAGGGGTATCTGGCCTTTTTTAAATATGTTCCATCGGTTTTTAAAAGCAGCCTGAAATCTGTCGGTTTGCCGTCGACTGTGGGGACATCAGCAACAAACCAGCCTGTTTTTCCATCGATGCTCCAATCACTTACTGTAACTGCGCCCGACAAAACAGGTTTTTCACCACCTGCCGACTCAATGGTAAGACCGTTATCCTCCTTCGTGAGTTTGATGCTGCAGGCGGGATATGTGCCGCCGTGAACAACTATCTTTTTTTCGCCGCTTGCTTTACGCAAAATGCTGAGAGCCTCATCAAAAGAGTTTACTGCTTTTGCATCTTTTATTTCCAGTGGATTATTCGAAACGTGAACAACCATAATAATTCTCCTTTTGCATATTTTTAATAATATTATAACACAACCTGCAAAAAAACAATGCAAAATATGTAGTTTTATTTGCAAAATGTGCAATTTTATAATTTGTTTCTGTACTCGGAGGGTGTAACCCCCAATGCAAGCCGAAATGCTTTATAAAAAACAGAGTAGTCATTAAATCCCGACTCAAAAGCGATTTCGGTCAATTTTTTTGATGTGTCCATCAATTCTTTCGCATGAATAATCCGTTTTTGGGTAATATAGCTTTTAAGTGAAATCCCCATTGACTTTGAAAACGAATGTGACAGCTGACTTTTGCTCAGGAAAAATTGCTGTGCGATGCTGTCGATGGTTATATCGCTTGTGAAGTTGTTATTTATATAGGAAACAATATCTGACAAAGCGTGACTTTGCGGAGTAAAAATATTCTTCCTTATTATATGGTCAATTCCGTGCAGCAAAACTAAAAGGTTTGCTTTAATTAAGGTTTCCTTTCCGACACAATCGCCTAAGAACAGATTTTTTATGTTATTCATACTTATATCTAAGCTATGTTCCGTTGCTAAGTGTGCAGGAATAAGATTTTGCGTTCCTACCTTTCTCATACTTAAGCATTGGGTGGGGTTGTAGCTTTCACTTATAAATTCTGATAAAAAAGCAGAGCGAAAACTTATGTGCCATCTTTCGCTGTTTGCGCATATTGATATAGAGTGAACCTCGTTGGGGTTGGTTATAATTAAATCTCCTGAGCCAAATTCGTATTTTTCGCCCTCGATAAAGCAAGAGCCGCTGCCGCTTGCAATATATAAAATCTCATATCCGTCGTGAAAGTGCATCGGAAAAAATTGATTCTCGCTAGACTTAGAATAGCGAACCCTGTAATTGCCACGTGACAAAGATTCTTTAATATACAAATTATCACCGCCTGTTGCAAATAATTAAATGCTTTTATTTAATTGTAAGCATAACAAAAAAGCATTTTTGTGTCAACTTTAATATGTAAATTATTTTTTTGATTTTTTTCAAAAAAGGTGTTGACAAGCGAGGAGGAAGGTGATATAATAAACAAGCTGTCTTTAAGAGAGGTAATCCTCGAAAGAAGTCGAAAAAAACTTTTAAAAAAGT